>CBDVDL010000016.1:0-14707 GCA_965372735.1 uncultured Alphaproteobacteria bacterium
ACACGCATTGAAGGTTTGAAGAATCTCTTCTTTCTGGCCATCATTCTCGGAGCGGTCTTCATTCAAAAGCCAGCTTTCCTTCGGGAAGGGATTATGATCGCGGCGGCGGCGGGTTCGTATATGTCAACCTCGAAAATCCTGCATGGAAAAAACGCCTTCACGTTTCATCCTATCATCGAAGTCGCCGTGCTTTTCATCGGGATTTTCGCAACGATGGTTCCCGCGTTGGACTGGCTGGAAGTCAACGCTTCGAAAATCGGATTGACGGATCCGGGAAGTTATTACTGGGGATGCGGCATTTTATCCGGCGTGCTGGATAATGCTCCCACCTATCTGAATTTCCTCACCGCCGCCTTTGGAACGTTCCATCTGAGCGCCGATAATCCGGCGCACATGCAGATTTTCCTTTCTCAACACGGGCGTTTCCTCGAGGCGATTTCTCTGGCCGCCGTCTTTTTCGGAGCGTCAACCTACATCGGCAACGGACCGAATTTCATGGTGAAATCCATCGCCGAACACGCAGGCGTCAAAGTTCCCAGCTTCTTGGGCTATGTGTTTAAATTTACCTTGCCGTTTCTGCTGCCAATCTTAATACTGTTATGGCTGATTTTCTTCTACATAATGTAACGAACCCGCAACGTGCCATCTTGCGGTTTATGCTGACAGCGATCGTTGTGTTCCTGCTGGGCGGCTGTGACCTCTTTTCGACACGCGATGCGGAAGACCCCGACGCCGGACGCTCCTCGTGGGACATTCCCCGCGTTCCCCGCGATGTCCTGCGGAATATCACCCTCGCCCTCGCCGAGCGAAATGACGTAGACTATCTGCGGTCGATAAGTTCAGACAGCTTCTCGTTTATAGCTGATGCAGTGACCCTGAGTAACTATCCGGAACTCGCGGGTTGGAACCTTACCGAAGAAACTCGCCATATCACCCAATTGCTTTCCGGCGGTGTTCTGCCCAATGATTCGATTTTGGCGGTCGTCTTCGAAAGCATCGAACAGACCGAATGGCCGGACAGCGCATTTCTGCAGGAGAAGTACACCCTCCTTGCTGGAGTAACCGTTCCGGGAGTGGCGCACCAGATGTCGGGAACTGTCGAGTTTCATCTTGTGGTCGAGTCGGAAGGATACTGGGTGATTCGGCGATGGGTGGATCGCCGGACAGAAGGAGAACCCACGTGGAGCGATCTGAAAGCTCTGGTCAGATAAAACGACGTTGCTGCGCTTTGGGCATCATCGTGCTTCTCGCGGCGGGATGTGTGAATCCTTTCGCGCCGGAACTTCGCGGACCGACCGGTTCGCTCTGGAGCGACGCTTCGACGATCGGTGGTCTCTTGGGAAATTTCAAAACCGCTTATGAGCTTGGTGATTCGCTGCAATACGCCCAATGTCTCGCCGAGAATTTTCAGTTCCAGTATTTCGATTACGATTTGAACCGGACGGAAAGCTGGTACAGGGAAACCGATTTGCGCGCCACAGCGAGAATGTTTCGAAGCTTTCGCCATATCAATCTGATTTGGAACGAAGCTCCTCCCGGCATTGAAGACATCGCCACGCCGGATTCGCTTGTGGAATTTCACATCCGATTTCAACTGCTGCTGGACGAACTGACACCGCTCATCGGCTTTGCTCATTTTATCGTGAACAAACCGACCGACAGCCGATTCCAAATCGTCCTCTGGCAGGATGATTTTTAAATCAATGACTACCATCTATCCGTAAGGATAGGTACACATAAACCAATCAGGAAACTTTTATGCCGACGTATGACTATCGCTGTGTGAGTTGCGGCCATCAGTTTGAAGCGTTTCAGTCTATGCGGGATGAGCTGCTGAAGGTCTGTCCGGAATGCGGCGGTCGAATCGAACGGCTGATTTCAGGGGGAACCGGTTTGATTTTTAAAGGCTCCGGTTTCTATATTACCGATTACAAACGCAAAAGCGAATCCTCCCGCCCTCACCGCCCGAAAAACGAAAAGAAACTTGAAACTCCCAAAAAAGAACAAAAGACGGTTGAAAAAAAATGACACCTCTCTTCAATAAGTACGCGCGATTGCGCAAAGCTATGGGTCAAGGTTCCCTGCATACAAATCGCGACAAAATTCTGGAACTTCTGGAAGGACAGGTGACGCGAAAGCAGTTGCCGGCATTGGTGGTGGAACCAGCGACCGTTTCCGGAATTCAAGCTTGTCTGCGCTACGCGTCAGAGAAAAAGATGCTCGTTGAAATCTGCTCCGGTTTGTCTCCAAGGCGCGCCAATGATTTGGGCGGCAAAATGCTACTCTCGACCGCACAGCTTATGTCATCTCCGCGGTTTCAGGATAACAACATTCGCCTGCAGGTTGCGGCGGGAACGTCCATCGAAGCGCTGCAGCCGGATTTTCTGAAATATCATGTGCGCTGGGCTCCTCTCTTTCCATCTCCTAAAGCCACCAGCATCGGCGCCCTCATCGCATCCGGATGGGAAGGAATCCGAACGTGGCATCATGGCGGAGTGTTGTCGCATCTAACAGGCATCGAATGGGTTGACGGAACGGGAGAAATTCATCGCACCGGTTCGCTATCTTCCGGCGGGAATTCCGCTGACATGATGGCGTTTCTTTTCGGTTCGCGAGGCGAATTGGGCGTGCTGACTCAAGTAGATTTACTGCTGGAACCGCTGCCGGATTATCGAGCGGCTTGCATGATACTCTTAGGAGATGCCAAGGATGTCACGACGGTTTTATCTCAAGTCGGACTGATGTCGCCGGCGCCGGATATTGTTCTTCTGTTGGATGAAGGCTCTCTGGAAATCCTGCGACGCGGAACCACCACTCTGGTGCCGGAAGAAGCGAAGGCGGCGGTCGTCTGCGAATGGAGCACAGAAGTTCCTGAAAAATTGCCGTCGGAATTGGATGCCAATTTCTTTGAAGGCGCTGTTGAAGTGGATGAACTCTGGAAAAAACTTTTCTCGCTCGAACCGCTGTCAACGCAGCTTTTTCCCGCGCGGCTGCACGGTCAGGTCGTCCTTCCCGCCTGCGCGTTTCCTGATTTCGAAGCCAATGCGCGAGCACTTTCCCATGAAGCCAACCTTCCGATTGCGCTGTGGGGAACGGTTGAAGTCGGACATCTGCACATCTATCTTCTCCTACCTGAAGATGAACCGCGCCTGCGCAGGCGAGCCGGTGAAGTGCTCGAAAAATTGCAGGAATATTCCGCGCAGTTAGGCGGCGGCCCGGCAGGTAAAGCGGCTCCGGGAATATTGCAGCGAGTGGCGGTGCGCCGAGGCTCATCACCGACGGGATGGAAAGTCAGAGATAAACTGAAAGAACAATTAGATCCCGACGCCATCTTCCCCGCTGAAAAAGCTCTTAGCTAAAATGATAAGCATAGGTTATAAAAAAGGAAACCACTTCGGTTTCCTTTTTTATTGAACTCCTTGAAGATGTCTTATGACTGACTCGCCAAGGTGATGCTCTTTATCATCTTAATTTCTCCCCTCCAAAGCCGCCGACCTCGACTATGTAGCTGCCCGTTTCACAGCCAACATCTTCGGCAATGACAGGACACTTCGCCTTGAATAGAAAAAAGATTTTCCTGTTTGCTTGACTCAGTGTTTCATAATTCCCCTGTCCTTTGGCGATTATCATATCTGCCATCTTGAAACGCTGACGAAATTCCGCGCTGCAATCTTCAAGGATTGTTCCCGGCGCGTCCGAACCATTATCGATAACTTCAACAAGATCCGTCATCCCTGTCATTCTCGCATCTTCCATTGTCACATCGTTTATCACAGGGCTACCCCTGACAACGAACGTAACTTTCTGTCGGCCTATCTGCTCAATCAACAGCCGGTCGAAAACGATTTCGCCCGCGTTATCGCCCACATATAAAATACTCTCGGACTGTGCGACGGCGGCCTGTAAACTTTTCAGCGCATCCCGATTCAGCGGAGCTTCGAGAGCGCTGTGAATAGACTGCCCAACGACTTCCTCTTTAAGTCTGGGATTCACACCGAAATCGATGACATTGCCTGCGATAGCCAAACGAACCGCTGTCTCGAAAGGCTCTTGAGATGCGCGCACTTTCGATTGCATTTCCGGATAAGACGCGAGCGCGAGCCGATTAAATCGTTGCTTGACCTCCGCATAAGGATCAGGATTTCCACTGACTTCTCGGATTAGCCTGTGAATCTTCTGCCCCATCTCAGGGGGAGACTGAGTCAAATCCATCGCGCTGACCAACCGAAGAACCTCGCGCAGGACGCGTTCTTGATTTTCCTCGTCACTCGTCACCATACGTACGGCGTTCAACGCCTGATAAAAAAACACGGGATACAATCTAAAAACGTTTTCATTTGCTTGACTCTGAATGGAATTGTCGATATATTCTGTGAATGGAAAAAGGCTTCATTCCGAAAAGGAGGCAGAAATGCCAGCCAAGAGATTCTTTATCCTATCGTTTCTCGTTGCTGCAGCTTTCCTGACAGTCATTGTCGGCTGCGAAGGACCGGAAGGCCCGCAGGGACCGCCGGGACCAGCTCAGGTTTATATCGTTGGGTGGATCAAAAACAATGGTGGAGATTACCTCACCGGTATGAGTCTTGTAGAAACTTACAATTTACCGGAAATTCCTCATGTCATGATAAATGATACTCAGATTCATTACGATCCAGGCCCTCCACCCGTTCCAGCCATTCCACTCCGATTCATCGACTATGATTTGCCTATTGTAGCAGGTGATTCCGCGAAACTCTCGGTCTCGTATACACGGCTTGACGGTTACCCCGGAATTGCTCAGGCGAACATCATGATGCCGGGTCCATTCGAAATCATTCTACCGGATACATCTTTCGATACGCTCGCTGTTGGAGACAGTCTGATATTTCGCTGGACATCTTCCGAGGGAGTAGATGTGTATCTGATTGATTTCTATCTCCACTACAGCTTTGCAGATACCGCTGACAGCATGAGAATGTTCTATCAAAGTTTCGACTCTCTGATGGCTGATACCTCTATCATCTTTCCAACGACTCAGCTCTTCCCGGATTTAGGGGAAATCGATTCCATTGTATATAGTTCCGGGAGATTCCACTTGTGGGCGATAAATGGCCCTATTCAGGAAGGTGAACAAGGCAACGTCACTGGTGATGGATTCGGATTTTTTTGCGGCTGGACTCGTGGAGGGTATTTTAGTTTCTATGTGAATGGTTCTCAATCCTCAATCAGCGAAATAGTAGAACCTCCCAATCCCATGCAGAATTTCTATCGGTAGTGCCGCACGGCCGTGCGCTTTTATTGCCATTGCGGCTCTGGAGAGCCACAACGGCGAGACAGCCTTAGCAGCACTAGGCAATACGCTCCCGCGTATTGCACGTGTGTCCTACGATACGCACAAATTTTAACTACAGAGAATGTACGGCAAACGCAGAACGCGGGAGCGTCCTGCCTAGTGGTTCATAAACCGATGGCTCAAAATTCCGGCGATCATCATGGCTCGGACAACGTCGAATAATCGAGCTGTGAGCCGAGAACGCTGTGCGGAATCATGAAAATGACGAACATCAGAATTGATGCGCCGAGCACCCACACTCGCGCGGGGGGATTCCGGCGCGTCGCAATAAAAGCAATCACCCAGCCTATCATAGCTATCAGCGTTTTATTATCCGTCAAATCCCACCCGAAAGGCACTCCTGTCCAAAAAGCTCCGAACGCATAATTCTGTACAATCGGTCCTAAAATCATCCCACCAATGAGTGTCAATCCCGCCGCTCCCGCGACAAAAAACCGTGTTTTAGCATCTTTCCTCAGCGCTTCCAAACCCGCTCTTGCCGTGAAAAGCAACGCCGCAAACATCAGCAGGATATGCGGCACTAAAACACCCGCCGGAACCGCTCCTTTGTATCGTAATACCACCGCTCTATCCGGCGGCAGCATCAGCTTCGCATCCCCCTTCTTCAGATTCACGTAATACTCCACTTTGCCCGCCGGCGGCTGGTGAGGCAACTCGCTGACAAGCATATCGAATTCGCGGCGCATCGGAACTTCCGTCCAACGTTCATTCGTCGGATAGCGCCGCCAGACGAGCGTTCCTTCCACATCTGCATCCTCCACAACCACCTCCACCAACGCCCCTCCTTCTCCGCCATGACTGCGCAAGAAAACGTAGCTGACCGGCACGCCGCTTAGTTGCGCCTCTCCATCGATGGGGTATGTCGGGCCGGTGGTTCGCTGATAAACCGCGATTGATAACGTAATCACCAGAGATAGTATCCACAGCGCCAGAGACTGAATCTTCTGCTTCCCCGTCGTTTTCTGTTTCGTATTCAAAATGTCTCCTTTAAATCTCTATCCGATGCGATTTGTAAATATAGAACTTGTGTCGGCCAATGTCAACCGCAACTCTTCCGGATTCTCGAAGATTTTCCGGATTTCTTTTTGTTGTCGAACCAATTCAACTCGCCTGCTGTCGCGTGATGTCAATGGAACGGTCAATGAGTACGGAACCAGCGGTACGGTGGAAGCATCACCGGATGCGCCGATGCCTATGGAGTATGCGCTTGACCAGAACTTCCCGAATCCGTTCAATCCGCAGACGAACATTTCATATTCGTTGATGGAAGCCGGCTTCGTGACGCTGAGGGTCTATAACATCATGGGTCAGGAAATCACGACGCTTGTCGAGAAGGACATGCAGGCTGGCCGTTACAATGTAGCCTTTGTAGCGGATGGTTTGCCATCAGGCGTGTACATGTATCGCCTGCAAGTGAATGATTTCAGCGCTAACCAGAAGATGCTCCTACTGAAATAAGCATCCCACAATCAATGCGCCTCAAAGGGGTCGGCAATCGCCGACCCCTTTTTTAGCCGCACAAAGGGCAGAATTTTAAGTTTACAGAGGTTCTTTTTGTAAGTCTCGAATTATTTACTATATTGAAATGAATGAACTCGTAAACCAGTATCCTGCCAAATCTGTTCGTCCAATCATAAAACCATTCGTCAATCAATTGGATTTCACCTATGGAAAAACCTCTTGACCTGCTCAATCAAGCTGGCTTGAGCAAATCAGAAGCGAAAGTCTATGTGAAACTTCTTGAGCGAGGAACATCTCGAGCTTCCGAGCTGGCCATCGCTTCCGGTGTCCCCAGGCAGAATGTCTATATTATTATGGAAAGCCTGATGGATAAGGGATTCTGTATTATTAAACCCGGCAAGGTGAAGAAATATGTATCGGTTGACCCTGAAGTTGCGTTGACCTACTATGCTGAAAGGCTTGAAGATGAGAAGAACAAGCAACAAGCGGCTCTGAAAGAACTATCCTCACAACTGCGACAAATAAACCATAAGGTGCCTGCTTCTATTCGGCCGCTGGAATATATTGAAATTATGTCTGGCAAGAGTGCGGCTGTCCAAAAATTCAACACCTTCGCTATCAACGTAAAGCATGAAATTCTTGAATTTGTCAAGGCACCTTATGCAAATCCAACCGTGCTTTATGAACAGGAGATCGCAGCAATTAAGAGAGGGGTTAAGGCCTATTTTCTTCTTGAAATGGGGGAATGGGAACCTAAACGTAAACATATTATATTACAAAAGATGCAAAAGGCCGGGGTGCAGGTTCGCTTCCTTGAACAGCTTCCGCTGAAACTCGTCGTTTTTGATGGCGATTTGGTCATGTTTAACTTTCCTGACCCATTGAAAGATGGTTCTTTAACAACAATGATGATTTATCACGAAGATTTTGCATCTATGATAAGGGAAACTTTCTGGCACTACTGGAATAATGCCTCTACCAAAACGATTTTTTAGTCATTTTTTTCACCTAATAAACTGATAATCCGAAGTATAAATGCTTCGGATTTTCTTTTTTTTCCTCAGAAGAGTCTTGACAAACACAGGGATACTTAGTATATTACCTCTGTTGTATTGTCGCAATATTTCATTACGACTGCATGGTGTTTCTAAGTTATTGCAAACACTTGAGATAAATAGATTAGCATAAGTTTGCATGTTCAATCGAATCAATTTGGGAATTTTGGACACTAAATCGCTGTAATTTTTTGGAGGAAAGTGAATTATGAAGAAGAATCTGTTGTTTTATGGCCTGATCCTAACCGTCTCTTTGCTCTGTTGTTACGCGCTACTCGCCGGAGATGCGAAAAAAGAGAGTAGCATTGTCGCAACACAATCAAGTCCCCAAATGGCGGTACCGGTATCAGCGCCGGCGGAAATGGAAAAGGCAGCCTCATCTGAACAGATAAATGACGAAATTGCCAAGAAGCAGCGTATCGAAGAACTTTTCCAGAGAATTCAGGAACTGAAAGAACAAGGTTTAGAGCACGTTGCTCTCTGGACTGAATTGAATCAATTGCTGGGAGGCGATGAACCTCAGGCACGTGGTCATCTTGATGCGACCGGCGATGATTGTACCGATCCCATCAATGTCAGCCTTCCGCCAGTGGCATGGCCCTATGTCGATGCGGATCAGACAAACTGTGGCAGACTCAATAGTTATAGCGCGACCTGCCTTGGCTCCTACGATGGTGGGGAAGATATCATCTATCACCTGGATGTAACTGCGACGATTTGTGTGGATATTACGCTTGACCCGGGCACCTCGTATTATACGGGTATCTGCATCGGCAATGCATGTCCTCCGGGCGACCCGTGTATCGACTATTCCACCAGTCCTGGCCCTGCCCCTCACGGAATGACGGGCATTGTCCTCGCTCCGGGTGACTACTACATCATGATTGATACGTGGCCATCGCCGATTTGTATTCCAACCTTCGACCTGACCATCGATACATGCACGCCTCCAGAGCCCTGCGTACCGGACTTCACAGGCTCTGTGGATTGCACGACACCTTACTCCCACAGCTCTACTACGGTCGGTGCCGGGAATGACTGCGATTTCGAAATCAGTGAAGATATCATCTACGAAATCACTGTAAATGAGGATGCCGAATACGAGTTCTCACTCTGCAACACAGAGACGGGATGGGATTCCAGAATTTATCTGCATGACGACTGCTGCGCCGGAATTGAGTTGGGGTACGACGACGATGATTGCGATTCCCCTGTCAGTTTGATGTCGCGGCTTAGTTGTGATGATCACGTCGCCCTGACAACGGGAACCTACTATGTGACCATCGAGGGTTACAACGGTGCTACCGGCGCCTATCAGCTCGATATTGCCTGTTGTATGGGACCTGAGCCGTGCGTACCGGATTTCCAAGCCTTTGTGGACTGCTCGACACCATACACTCACAACTCAACGACGATCGGTGCCGGGAATGACTGCGACTTTGAAACCAGTGAAGATATCATCTACGAAGTCACGATAGGTGAGGATGCCGTATACGAGTTCTCGCTGTGTAACACGGACGAATTGGTTGCGTGGGATTCCAGACTTTACCTGCATGACGACTGTTGCGCCGGAACTGAATTGGGTTATGACGACGATGACTGCGATTCCCCTGTCAGTGCGATGTCGCGGCTTAATTGCGATGATGACGCCATTGCTCTGACAGCGGGTACCTACTACGTGACCGTTGAGGGGTTCTATGGTAGTTCGGGAGCTTATCAACTTGACATTAGTTGCTGCATGCCGATGCCGCCGTGTGAGGAATGGGTCAATTGTTGTACACCCACGGAGACAGAGCCCAACGATGTATGTCCTTCGCAGGTAGATCCGCATCTAATCGTCTGCGACGATGAGTTCTGTGGTAAGATTTGCCCGGATACCGATGTGGATATCTTCCCGGTCACTGTTCCACCGATGACGATAATGACAGCCACCATTTACGACGGCGAGCAGTGCAACCAGAACCCGACGTTATGTGTCGCGACCAATGTGTACTATGATGACTGCTCCTTCGCGGGAGGTCCCTCAACGACCGGTTGGACACTCACCAACAGTGGTGCCACACCGTGGAATCTGTATCTCGAAGTCTATCAGGCTAATCCGGACTGCTATGCGACCTACAAAATCGTGACTGAGTGCTGCGATATTGCCAGCACCTGTGCCAATCCGATCGTCATTCCGTATGTGCTCAACTACAAGCACTGGGAGAATTCATGCTGCGGAATCAACGAGGTGCCGTGTGTGTTCGCGGATGCATGTCATTCGTCAACCTGCTATGCTTCAGGTCCTGACATCATCTATCTGATGCACACGTGGGAAACTTCAACTACTATGACAATCACCGCTTCGGGCGACGGCGACAATCAGGTGATGGTGATGCAGGTCTGTGGTGATACCTCAACCTGCGTGGGTTCGGCGGACAATACTTTCATCGGTCAGGATGAAGTGATTACCCTGACCAACTTGCCCGCAGGCATCTACTACATTTCGACTTCAATCTATGGCGCGACGGGCTGCAACGTTTGCACACTGACAATTAGCAGTGATGTTTACTTGCCGGTCGAGCTGACTTCGTTCGAGGCTATTGCCGGTAATCATGAAGTTGCATTGACCTGGACGACCGCCGCCGAGCTGAATAACGACTACTTCGAGGTTCAGCGTAGCACGGACAGCGAATGGACCACTGTCGGCACGGTTGAAGGCACCAACGAAGCGACCGGTTCGAGCTACGACTACACTGATCGTGCCGTGGTGAACGGCGTGACCTATACCTACCGTCTGTTGTCGCACGACATCAACGGCGCTGTCAACGAGTATGAGATGACAGCAGAGGCCACACCGGGAGCGCCGGTTCCAACAGAATATGCGCTCGGCCAGAATTTCCCGAATCCGTTCAACCCGACAACGACGATTACGTACGCGTTGAAGGATGCGGGCTTCGTGACCTTGAAGGTGTACAACCTGTTGGGTCAGGAAGTTGCGAATCTGGTATCGCAGCGTATGGAAGTTGGGAACTATACCGTGAACTTTGATGCGAACACTCTGCCTTCGGGCATCTATATCTATCGCATTGAAGTGAACGACTTCAGCGCCCAGCAAAAGATGGTTCTGCTGAAGTAAGCGTTCCTCCAACCGGATCATTCATAGAAGAGGGGGTCAGCTCTTGGTTGACCCCTTTCTGATTTGTTTTTCAGTTATGGTATTTAAAATGGAGACATCATGTTTTTTCGGAATTTCTTTCGATGGGCAGGATTTACTGCGTGTCTGATTATCCTTGCTTTATCGCTGCCAGCTTTCTCTCAAACGGTACTTCTCAACGAGGGATTCGAGGGAAGTTTCCCTCCAACCGGATGGCATATTAAAAACCTCGGAGACCAGACAGACGGCGAAACCTGGATGCAAAGTACATCAAACCCTCATACTGGCAGCAACTGCGCCTTTTCTCAGGATGGAGCAGGCGGTTTTGCGATGGAAGAATGGCTGGTCACCGGGCCGCTGGTAATTCCCGCCAACAGCAATTGCGTGTTGGATTTCTACCACCGGTTTCAGTGGGCCACTTACGATGATGGTCCGGAATATGTGCTGGTATCGAAGACGGACACTTCCCCAGCCAGTTTTACGGATACGATCTATACCTATGCCGGTATCGGACCGACAGATTGGACAGCGGTAAACCTCAGTCCCCTACCTGATTACTCCGGTTACACCATCTATCTGGCGTTTGTTCATACATCTGCCGATGGCTACGCAGACGCATGGGTGTTGGATGATATTGTCTTTTCTTACACGGCAGCGGGGACAGCCGATATTGGGGTTACGGAGATAATTGTTCCTCCGGAAACCAGTTGGCTCGATTCCACCTACTTGCCCGAAGTAGCCATCTATAACTTCGGTACGGCCGCTCAGAGTGGTTTCTGGGTGCGTTGCCGGGTTGATGATGGTGAAGCGCGAACAATTGTCTATAGTGATTGCACTTATTACGCCGAGACGATTGACCCCGGCCAGACGGATACTGTAATCTTCAATGCGTGGCTTACGGAAGCGCTCGGCGCTATGACCGTAGAGGCCAAAACGTTCCTGGATGGGGATGTGGACCCGGGAAATGATCAATTGGACAAACCCATCACAGTGAACCGACACTATCACACCGGGGGTCCGGATGCTTTCGGTTATATCTGGATTGACAGCGACACAACCGGCGGCCCGGCTTACAGTTGGATTGATATTTCCACAACGGGAACGACCACGATATACGGCGATGATGAGGCTGAACGCTATCCGATGGGATTCGACTTTCCTTTCTATGGTATCAACCGCGACATCTTTGAATTGGGAACCAATGGGCAATTCCTCCTGAATCTGGACAACACCTGGTATCCCCAGAGCAATCCATTTAACGGTGCCTATCACCTCCCCGGCTTTTCGAGTATGCCAGCGTTAGTTGCGGTCTATTGGGATGACTTAGAAGTGGAATCGGGAGTCGGGAACATCTACTACCAAACCTTCGGAGTAACTCCCGACCGCTACACAGTTGTTCAGTGGTACAAATGTCAATTTGCCAGTGGAGGCGGAGATGCAACGCTGGAGTTTGAGATCATTTTCCATGAAAATGGTGATATGATATTCCAGTATAAGGATGTCTCCACCGGCAATGCCGGACACGATGCGGGACTCAGTGCGACGGTAGGCATCCAGAATGATGAATTTACCGTCGGATTGGAATATCTTTGGGATGGTACTCCCGTTGGTAATCTATTTTATGACGGTCTCGCCATTAAATTCCATATGGGAGAAGACCACCAATCTCCTGTGTTTACTCACACTCCAAATGTGAATACCTTTGAACAGGCACCGGTGATCACCTCCCAGATTATGGATGCTTCGGGCGTTGCTTCCGACAGTCTGTATTACAATGTAGGAAGCGGCTGGGTGGCTGTTTACCATGATAGCGTCATTGGCAATGACTATTACTATCATGTTCCTCTTCAGCCGCGCGGCACACTGGTGGAGTATTATCTTGCGGCGACCGATGCTTCGGCCAATTCAAATCGCGGAACCGAACCCGCGGACGCGCCCACTTCCGTTCATGCTTTCAAGATTCTGCCTTCTACAGGTGTGGATGTTCTCTTTGCCTACAGCGCCGGTCAGGATTGGCAGCATAAGGAATATCCTGTTTTCACTGCGGCGTTGGATGCCGCCGGAATTACCTACGACGTTTTCGACTGGTACCAGGGCGGCGGAATGTTTTCCCTTTATGACTATGTTTACTTCATTTCCAACAGCGCCAGTTCCGGAGCTCTGCAGAAAGAGGCTGCCGATTCTCTGGTGGCTTTTTTAAATGCAGGTACTCCCGAAAGTAAAAGCAAACTGGTGGTCAGCAGCGATGACCTGTCCGACGCCGCCTATGGATGGCCAAATGAAGATCCGCTGACTCAATTGGTGGAAGTGTATCTAAGAGCGATGTACGTTCTCGGCAACAATGGCGATGGCCTGTGTAACGACCCCATCACCTATTGCTCCGGGGTTGTTCAAGGCGAGAGTATTGATTATCTGACATGGGGCGAGTCGGTAGATGTCTATGCGAATACTCCGGATGTCATCAGGACCTATGCAGCCACTTGGGCGGGTATTGATCCGGCGGACACATCCCATACCTTCATGAGATTTGGTCCGGGCGCTTATGCTGAAGGCTGGCCCTGCGGCGTGAAATTAGAAGAAGATATTTACAACTCGATTTTCTTCACCTTCGATTTGAGCCAGATGGATTCCTTATGGCGACCGGGATTCCTTTCGCGGGCCAAGGAATGGTTGGATGATCCGAGCGTTGATGGCCCGTGGGTTCCGAAAGCAATCGATGATATGACGCTTCGCCGCTCTGGAAACGATATTATTTTAAGCTGGTCACCGATTGAGGAAGATACCACCGGTCAAGCCATCGAAATAGATCACTACGAAGTTTACCGTTACGATACTCCTGAATTTCTGCCTCCGGGTGAAGGAATATGGCTGGGAGATATTCCCCAGACGTCCTTTACTCACTATGGTGCAGTTACGGATTTCGAAAAACACTTCTACATCGTAATAGCCGTACGCTGACAAAAGGAGTTTTCAGTAAACAACCCGTGCCAGCATGATTGAAAGCGAAGCCCCGGCGATTTCACCGGGGCTTCACTCGTAGGGCGGTCTCTGGTAATTATTGAGATATCTTATTATATTGATTTTGATATCCAAAATGGAAATCAGTCGATGAATCATTTCATTCGGGAATTTCAATTTGAAACGTGATTCTTCATTCGTTGTTTACGCAGGCGTGGGGCTGTTAGCGCTTATCTGGGGTTCCACTTGGTTGGCGATTAAAATCGGATTGGAAGACGCCCCCCCGTTTCGGTCTGCAGCGCCGAGATTTCTGATAGCGTCAGCGATGCTCTACCTCCTTATCAAAGCACGTGGCTATCGCTTCCCTCACACGTGGGCCTATTGGAAACGAACTTTTTTCTTGGCTCTCTTCATGTATATTATCCCCTATGCACTGGTTTACTGGGGTGAAGTGCATATCTCGTCGGGACTGGCGGCCATCCTGTTTTCGACTCACTCGCTTTTTGTGGTAGCTTTCGCTCATTTCCTGTTGCAGGGAGAACGCGCCACACTTAGGAAATGCGGCGGTCTCTTGCTTGGCCTGTTGGGATTAGTCCTTGTGTTTCGAGGCCAGGTGGGGCTTATTGATCGTTTTGGTTGGGCGGGGATGGCAGGACTTTTAATAGCGGCGGCCAGTGGAGGGGGTGCTCTGGTATGGCTGCGGCGGTCGCCTCAAAAGGTTGAACCTGTGCCTGAAGTAGCCGCTCAACCAAAACGATCAATAAG
>CBDVDL010000017.1:0-14700 GCA_965372735.1 uncultured Alphaproteobacteria bacterium
ATTCCGCGAGAATAATCCTTGACAATCCGAGTGTGGAAAGCTATATTATATATTGTCATAAAACATCCTCTCCCCGCATCATAGCCACATGAAGGGATTCATGCCACAGAATCTTCTTGCCATCGGCGCTGACCATGCCGGTTACGACCTAAAAGAACGCCTTAAAGCCTACCTGAACGATAAGGGATTTTCCATTCAGGATTGCGGGACATTCGGCAAAGAGCCGGTGGATTATCCGCAAGTCGCTTTCGCCGTAGCGCGGATGGTGGCGGATGGGCAGGCCACTCGCGGGATTATAGTTGACGGAGCGGGTATCGGCTCGGCGATGGCGGCCAATAAGGTGCCCGGAATCCGCGCCGCAGCTTGCTATGATGTCTCCACCGCTCGCAACAGCCGCGAACACAATGACGCGAATGTCCTGACATTAGGCGCTGGACTTACCGGCGAAACGCTCGCTCTGCAAATCGTGGACGTGTGGTTGGCAACCGAATGCACAGCCGAAAGACATCTGCGCCGCGCGGCAATGCTGACGGATATCGAGAAAGAAAAAATGAATCTGCCAGCGTCCAGCGAAACGGCGAGTGAATCCCTCCCAACAGAACTCACGGACTCGGATTTTCAGAAAATCGCCGAGCGAATTCAGTCCATGCTGGCCGCGTCAGGAACGTCATGGCCTGATATAACCTTCCGCTACGGGGAATGTGACGTCACCTGCGACGGCAAAGACCTCCAGGCGCATCCTGAAGCCGTCCAGCAGCTTCTAAAACTCGGGGTCTGCCGAATCACGTGCGGCTCCGGCGGAGAAAGCATCCCTCGCGATGTGGCGCGCTATATTGACCACACCCTTCTGAAACCCGACGCGACTGAAGAACAAATCCGCAAGCTCTGCTCGGAAGCGAAGGAATATGAATTCGCTACGGTCTGCATCAATCCGACCTACGTCCCTCTGGCGGCGAAACTCCTGCAGGATTCACCCGTCAAAGTTTGCACAGTTGTGGGATTCCCTCTGGGCACGCATGCGCCTGAAATCAAAGCGATGGAAACGCGGCGCGCGATTCGTGAGGGCGCGAAAGAAATTGACATGGTCATCAATATCGGCGCGCTCAAAAGCGGCGATGACGAGCTTGTTTATCGCGACATCGCGGCGGTGGTGGACGCTTGCCGCGACGGAGGAGCGGTGTGCAAAGTCATCATCGAAGCGGCGCTGCTTTCCGACGAAGAAAAAGTGCGCGCGTGTCAAGCGTCGAAACGGGCGCGCGCGGACTTCGTAAAGACCTCGACCGGATTCGGCCCCGGCGGTGCGACGACGCATGATGTGGCATTGATGGCTCAGACCGTGAAGGGAACGTCGATGGGTGTGAAAGCGGCGGGCGGCATTCGGACGTTTTCTGATGCGCAGGAAATGCTGAAAGCCGGCGCGACACGCATCGGCGCCAGCGCCAGCATCGAAATTGTGAAAGAAGCGTCGCACCTGACGGAATCATGAGAAGCTTATCCTGCTTTTGCTCATGCGCATACCATTAGCTGAGGTTATTGCGGCGTACTGAATGCTGCAAACAAAGTCAAAACTAAAGGAGACAAAAACATGGGAAAGTACGTACAAAGCAATTTGATCAGTGGCGAGAATGTGGTTTACGAAGCGAAACTTCATTGGATTATCTTTGTTTCCCTTCGTGCGATCTTCACACTGTGGATTGCTCCATTAATCACTTTTCTTACAAGTGAATTCGCGATCACCAACAAGCGAGTAATAATCAAGGTGGGAGCGATTTCACGAAAGACCTTGGAGATGAACCTTACGAAGATTGAGTCCGTAAATGTGGATCAAAGCATTCTAGGACGAATTTTCGGCTACGGTACCATTACGGTCATAGGGACGGGGGGAACACGGGAACCATTTCATCGCATCTCGGGGCCATTGAATTTTCGAAAGGCTTTTCAGGAGCTACAGTCTTAGCCCAGACCAAAGTAGTCGAGAGACCCCGCTCGGTGTGAGAAACAAACCTCGCCGCTTTCGAGTCTCCTGACCCGCAATGGCAATTCCAGTGTTCCAGGTGGATGAAGAAGATTCACCGCGGCGGGCAAAGCAGCAAGTTTAAAAATGAAAACAGGATATTCTATGGCGTTTGACCTGCGTTCTTATGTTTTTCTCGACAGTTTGCAGCCGCAATACGCGGCGTTTTTGGGAACCGTGGCGCGAGGGTTTTTACCCATTGCCGGGATGGCGTCGCTCTATGTCGAAATCTCGCCCGGCATCGAAATCAATCGCATCACCGACATCGCGCTCAAGTCCACGCGTGTCACGCCGGGAATGCAGGTGGTCGAACGGCTCTACGGGTTGCTTGAAATTCATTCCGAGTCTCAAGGGGATGTGCGGCAGGCCGGGCGAGCGATTTTGGAAGCCGTAGATATGACCGAAGAAGACCGTTGGAAACCGCGAATCCTGTCGAGTCAGGTGGTGCGCCGCATCGACGATCACCAAACGCAGCTTATCAATCGCATGCGCTACGGCAATATGATTTTAGGAGGCCAGACGCTTTACGTGATGGAAGTCGAACCCGCCGCGTACGCTGCGCTGGCCGCCAACGAAGCGGAAAAGGCCGCCGAAATCAACATCCTCGAAGTACGCCCATACGGCAGTTTCGGTCGTCTTTATCTGGGCGGAGAAGAACGGGACATCGACGTCGCATGGCGCGCGGCCGTGCAGTCCGTCGAAAACATCACCGGCCGCGAAAGAAAACAGAAATAACCTCAAGCGCGGTGACGGCCAATCGAAAGCCCCATACCGCGGTGTTGGCTGCTTGCAGCCGACCCAAACGTTTCACAAGCTAAATAGGAGAACTTAGGTATGGCAGAAGCTGAACATAACTACTATATGGTTCGTGCAATGGGACAAACCGAGCCCGAGTTCGATTTGTTTTTCAAAAATAGCGTTGTTGCAGTTGGCTGGAGTCGAGTAAACTTTAGTTCATTCGATAACGCGGAAGCTTTGGTCAAAGAGGTAAAAAAAGAATACTATTCAGATGGGAAAACGAATCCTCAAGTTGTTGGTAGGAGACTGAGTCAGATTCGGCGGTTCCACGGCATAAAAGAGGGTGATCGAATTATTGTTCCGTATCATAGTTTCGTGCGCTTGGCAAAAGCAAAGTCAAAACGACGCTACGATGCGGGAATTGTAAGAGATAGGGACTTATCCAATCAACTCGAAGTGGAATACTTACGAGATGGTGAGAACAATCTTATCACAGTGCGCAGGGCTAAATTAACGGAAGGATTGCAAAGACGACTTCGAGTCCCAGGTTCTACTATCTCTGACCTTGCTGAATACAAAGACGAGGTGAACCGATTATTTGGTGCAAAAACGGATACATGGGCTTCGTGGATCAACAAAGAAGAAGAGCAGAGAGATAGTGAGTTCAAGATACAACTACTGACCAATCTTCAAAAAGGTAAAACAAATCTTAAGGCTGGAGGTATAGGTCTTGAACACCTTGTCAGGGAATTACTCGAGATTGAGGGTTATAAGGCAGAATTTGCTCACAAAAAGGCATTTTCAAGCTTTGCCGATGCCGACATTAGAGCGACCAGAGCCGACCACATTGAAGAAATCAAGCTCTTGGTGCAAGTTAAACATCATAGAGGCACTTCCGGTACTTGGGGCGCTGAACAATTAGTAGAGATAAGGCGACAACAGATTGAAGATTTCTCAGATTACAAATTGGTTCTTGTTACAAGTGGCGAGCCTAATAAAAATTTAGAGAAGGTGTGTGACGATCAGGACATTGTTCTAATTGATGGGACAAAGTTGGTTCAATGGATAGCAGATTCAGTTACCAAACTTCGCATAGAGACTAAAATGAAACTAGGAATAAGCGATGTTCCTAGACTATTGGTTGAAAGTCATTAGGACAACTTTTTTTGTTCATAGCGAATAAACAATTATAGAATAAGAGATTTCAGAAGGAGATATTGCCATGGCAGAAGCTCTGGGCATGATTGAAACGCGCGGTTATCCGGCGATGGTGGAAGCCGCCGACGCAATGGTTAAAGCCGCCAAGGTGGAACTTGTCCACTATGAAAAAACCGGCGGCGGTTATGTAACCGCGATTATTCGCGGGGATGTGGCTGCGGTGAAAGCTGCCTGCGACGCGGGTCGCGCTAACGCCTCCAAGGTCGGAGAAATCGTTGCGGTGCACATCATCGCACGTCCGCATACCAACGTTGATTTGGTGCTTCCTCTGGGACGGACGGAACAGGTGAAAAAAGAACTAAAGGGAACCGCCACCCGGTAATCTCCAGCGCGCTAAAATAAGCTGGGCTCTTTATTCCCTCTTGGTTGGAAAACAATATGATTTTAGCAAAAGTCATCGGGACAGTTGTCTCGACGCGCAAAGAAGAAAGTGTGCGCGGGCTGAAATTTTTGATGGTCAGACCTGTGGATTTGGACGGCAACGAAACCGGTTCGATTGTGGTCGCCGCCGATGCGGTGGGCGCCGGGCCGGGAGAAATGATCCTCTACGCCACCGGCAGCTCAGCTCGCCAGACGATTATGACCGACCGACGCCCCTGCGATGCCGTGATTATGGCTATCGTGGATAATTGGGAAGTCGGCGGCGACATCAAGTACAAGAAGGACGCGCTGCATTAATTTAAATGTGACCCTCCTTTTAGGTACCTATAGGGATCAGCGCTTAAGTGGCTCATCTGTCATTATTGAAATCAGTCTGGAGTGTCATTCCCGCGAAAGCGGGAATCCACAATGGGCAACTACTGTGGGGACTTCTATTGGAGGGACCAACTGCATGACCATAGGAATTACAAGAGCAATTGCTGATGGCTGGATTTCTATTATGATTTCAGAGAGAGTGGATTCCCGCTTTCGCGGGAATGACAATCATTTAATATCTCGCCGCGGCATGACGTTAGTGTGCCCGGTAGAAGTATTTTTTCATCTTGACTTATGTTGACCGATGACCAAATAGCCCGTATTGCCGAGCGCGTGTTTGTTCTCTTGAGCAAGCAAGCCGCAACTCCGCCTCCGCGAGCAACCGAACCGACGGGACTTCAGGATTTGCCCGTCGGAATCTTTGCGACGGTGGACAGCGCGGTGCAGGCTGCTACGGAGGCTCAGCGGCTCTTCATCGGGCTTACGCTTGCTCAGCGCGAAGACATCATCGCCAGTATCCGTCAGGTCATGCGGGATAACGCGACGGAATTGGCTCAAAAAGCGCACGCGGAAACAGGTTTGGGTCGCGTCGAAGACAAGATTCAGAAGAACTTGCTTGTCATCGAAAAAACTCCTGGCATGGAAGATTTAGCGCCTGTCGCGCGCACCGGCGACCGCGGATTGATGCTGATGGAACCCGCTCCGTATGGCGTCATCGCGGCGATTCCTCCGGTCACGAATCCGACATCCACGATTATCTGCAACACTATCGGCATGGTTGCGGCGGGCAACGGCGTCGTTTTCAATGTGCATCCAAGCGCCAAGAACGTCTCCATTCAGAATATCTATCTGATGAATGAAGCCGTCGTCAAAGCCGGAGGGCCTCCGAATCTGGTCACCGCGATTGCCGCACCGACGATTGAATCCGCTCAGGAATTGATGCGTCATCCCGGCGCACAATTGATTGTCGTAACCGGCGGGCCGGGAGTCGTGAAGGAAGCGATGAACAGCGGCAAACGCGCGATTTGCGCCGGGCCTGGCAATCCGCCTGTCGTCGTGGATGAAACCGCCGACATCGACAAAGCCGCGCGCGATATTATTTTGGGCGGTTCTCTCGATAACAACATCATCTGCGTCGATGAGAAGGAAGTGTTCGCTGTCGCGTCTATTGCCGATGAACTTCTTGCCGCGATGAGCAAACAAGGCGCGGTTCTTCTCGATTCAGCACAATTGAAACAACTCGAACAACTTATCTTTACGAAAATCGACGCGCCCGGAAAACCTGCTGTGGTCAACAAAGATTTCATCGGCAAGAATGCAGGCGTTATTCTTTCGAAGATTGGGATTCCTGCTGGCGATGAGGTGAGACTGATTGTCGTCGAAGTGGATAAACTTCACCCGCTCGTGTGGACAGAACAGATGATGCCGGTGATGCCGCTTGTGAGAGTCGCCAACGCCGATGAAGGGATTGATTTAGCGAAAGAAGCCGAGCAGGGGATGCGCCATACAGCCGTGATGCACTCGCGCAATATCGACAACCTCAGCCGTATGGCGCGCGCCATGGATTGCTCTATCTATGTCAAAAACGGCCCCGGAGCGGCGGGACTTGGATTCGGCGGCGAAGGCCACAGTTCGTTTACCATCGCCAGCCCGACCGGCGAAGGCTTGACTCGCCCGCGCAGCTTCTCCCGCGAACGCCGCTGTACGCTGGTGGACCATTTTCGGATTACGTAATCGCAAGTTGCGAAGGGAGGTTCCCATGGACACTCAAGATATCAAAAGCATAGAAACACGCCTGCATAAACTGGAAAAGCAGAATCGTATTTGGAAGGTATGCAGTGTAACTGCTCTGGTGCTAATAGGAAGCCTGTTGCTAATGGGACAGGCTTCGCCAAATCCTAAAAGCATTGTTGCCGAGCAGCTTACGCTAATCAGAGAGGATGGGAAGACATTCGCCGCCTTCGCCTCCGGGCCAGATGGCACTTCCGGCTTGTGGCTCTACGATAAGGATGGAAAGCCTCGCTCGGGCTTCTCTGTTTCAAAGGATGGGTCTCCCGCCTTGGAGCTGTTCGATATAGAGGGAAAGTGTTGCGCGGATTTTTCTGTATCAAAGGATGGTTCTCCCGCCTTGTATCTGTTTAGAGAGGGAAAACATCGCGCGAGCTTTGGTATATCTGGGGATAGCACTTCCGGCCTGTGGCTATTCGACAATGATGGGAAACATCGTGCGAACTTAAGCGTGTTGAAAGATGGTACGCCAGGCCTAACGCTATTAGATAAGGATAGAAAGCCTCGTGCGGCCTTCGGTATGATGATGGATGGCTCTCCCTTCCTGGGGCTGTCCGACAAAGATGGAAATCTTCGTACGAGTTTTGCCGTATGGGAGAATGGCACTTCTGGCTTGTGGCTCGACGACAAAGATGGAAAAAATCGAGCGCGCTTCGTCGTATTAAATGATGGCTCTCCCACCCTAGGGCTGCACGACAAAGACGGAAAGTTTCGTGCGCTTTTCGGCGTATTAAATGATGGCTCTCCCAATCTTGGACTCTACGACAAGGATGGAAAGTTATTTTGGGTTGCTCCATAGTTTAGGCTATGAGTTTTCTATGCTACATAACCGAGATAAATCACCGCAACATCTGGAAAGCATAATGCTTGGAAAGCCGCTTGGTCGTAGCCATCACCACGATCTGACGCCGCCGCGCTGCTGATTTCGTGTATTCATTTAGAAGGACAATAAATGACATTTTGGCAGCAAATCGTGGCCACTTTCATTGGTAGCTTGTTTGGTTTTAGTCTTGGAATTCTGCTTTTCATCATTAGAGAACAAATCAAGGCTAGGCGACATAAATCACAACTCATAAAGTGCCTTAAAAAGGAATGCGAATTCAATTTGATACAGATCGATGGGTGGCTCGAAGTTACAGATCTTGTCCTGCGCAGGATCGCATCATCTGACCGGGAGCTTTTTTATTTCTACCGGATACATGATTTCCAGCGAACTTTCACGCTTCAGTGTTTTGAAGAGGGTATACTATATGATAATCTCACATACAAGGACCTTACGATTCTCAACGAAGTTCTGGTTTATTTTAGCCTCCCGATGAGCGAGTATTTGAACAGTAGAATCAACTTGTGGAAGGATGGTCAACTGGAGAAAGCTGAAGGCAATCGAGAATTCGAGCTTGTAAGAGACCAACTGAAGGGATATAGAGAATTTGTCGGAGAAATGCTGACGAAAATTAAATAGAGGTATATCAGACCACAGGTGAGTAAACATACAAATTTCTCTTCCGAATTACGGATAAAACCAAATGATTCGTTATCACGCAATCGCCCTGATTGAATACAAAGGCATCGCTATCGGTGTCGAGGCCGCCGACGCGATGGTGAAAAAAGCTCCGATTGCGATGCTGAAAGCCGGCACCGTGCACCGCGGCAAGTATTTAGTGCTCATCGGCGGCACGGTCGCAGCGGTCGAGGAATCCTACCGCGAAGGCTTAAGCGTTGGGGGAGTCAAGGTGGTGGACAAGGTGCTGCTGCCGGATGTGCATGAGCAAGTGCTTGAATCCATCTTTGGATTCCGCCAGAAAATCGAAGCGGAATCATTGGGCGTTATCGAGACTTCGACGATTTCCGCGACGGTCGCCGCTGCTGATGCCGCAATCAAAGGCGCGGCGGTTAACATTATTCAAATCCGTTTGGGTGATGGTCTCGGTGGGAGAGCCTTTAGTATTGTCTCCGGCAAAGTCGAAGATGTCGAAACCGCCGTCGAAATCGGAACCGGCGCTATCGCAGATCGTGATATCGAAATGCACAAGACTGTTATTCCCAAACTGCACTTCAATATGATTCAGGAAATCGACACCGACAGCCGTTTCCATGCGACGATGCGACTGGACCTGCCCGGCGAGGAGGAAAGCTAATGCCTATACTTTGGGTCGGCTGCAAGCAGCCAACACCGCGGGAAGAGGTTTAAATGCTGCTCGGTCGTGTCATAGGAACGGTCACGCCGTGCGTGCGCTACGAGGGACTTGAAGGCGTGCCGTTTCTCTTGGTGCAGCCGCTGGACAAGAAACAGAAGCCGGAAGGCAAGCCTCTCGTTTGTGCAGATGTAACGCTGATGGCTGGCCCCGGCGAACTCATCTACTACGAAGGTGGCCGCGAAGCCGCTTTAGCGCTGCCGGTTCCCTTCGTTCCCGTGGATCACACGATTATCGGCATCGTGGATGGTGTTGACCTAACGGAAAAAGTAAAAATATCTTAAAGCGGGAGGACTGAAAAATGGACGAACTCTTAAAATTGCTGTTATCCAATAAATATATCTTATATGGGGCTATTATCGGGACTGTTCTTGGGATTATTATTATTATCGGACAGTTTGCCGAACAAAAAGAGAAAAAGGAAAAAGAAAAACAGGCAATCGAGCGACAGGAGGAGGAACTGCGGTTGCTCCGGGAGCTGGTCAAAAAGAAGAATAATGGGGCAGACTAATGATTCTGGCTCGTGTCTGCGGGAATATTCACTCCACCATCAATCACCCCTTCTACGACAATCGCAAACTCCTGATAGCTGACCGCCTCGGAAAAGACGGCAAGCCTACCGGCGGCTACATCATCGCCATTGATGTCGTGGGCGCGGGAGTCGGCGAAACCGTTCTTGTCGTCGATGAGGGCAACGCCGCTCGTCAGATTTTAGACGACCCGCAGGGGCCGGTGCGCAGTGTCATTATCGGAATCGTTGATGAAATTCAAACCTATTAATTTCTAACCTCGGGAGCTGTTATGTTGCGTGATCCGCGTGTCGAAAAATGGGCTGATGTTATTGTTCGCTATTGTCTGGATTTGAAAGCCGGGCAGTGGTTTCTTATTCAGGGCAATCCGCTGGCATATCCGCTGATTGAAGCGCTCTATCGCAAAGCGCTGCAGGTCGGCGCGAAGCCTGATTTGCGCATCGGGTTTCCCGAACTCGAAGAGATTTTCTTGAATGAAGCTTCCGAGGAAGTTCTCGATTGGGTGTCGCCATCGGCAAAATACGAAATGGAAAACATCGACGCGCGGTTCGTTATTTTAACGACTCATAACACCAAGAATTTATCGAGCGTTGATCCAGCACGTCAGCAGAGACATGCGAAAGCACGAGGCCCTATTTTGCAAACCATGCTCGACCGCTCAGCGAAAAAAGAATTGAACTGGTCGCTGACATTGTTCCCTCACCCGGCGGCGGCGCAGGATGCGGAAATGGGTTTGGAAGAATACGCCGAATTCGTTTTCGACGCGTGTTTATTGAACTACGATGATCCGGTGGCGGAATGGAAAAAAGTAGAAGTTCAGCAGGAGAAATGGGTGCAGTATTTGGACAAGGTCAAGCTGCTGCATTTCAAAGCGGAAGGAACCGATTTGAAAGTCGGGGTGGAAGGGCGCAAGTGGATTAACTGCTGCGGCAGGATAAATTTTCCGGACGGCGAAGTCTTTACCGGGCCACTCGATGACGGCACTGAAGGCGTTGTGAAATTCACGTATCCCGCGGTGCAGCATGGCCGGGAAATCGAGGGGATTGAGCTGAAGTTCGAGAAAGGCGTCGTTACCAGCGCCACGGCAACGAAAAACGAAGCGTACTTGAAGAAGCTGATTGAAGCGGACGAAGGAGCCAAGCGCGTCGGCGAAATCGCTATCGGCACGAACACGCGCATCAAACGCTTTACGAAAAATATTTTATTCGACGAGAAACTCGGTGGGACGTTTCACCTTGCCGTCGGCGCGGCGTATCCGGAAACCGGCGCGACAAACAAATCCGCCATCCATGTCGATTTAATTTGCAATCTAAAGGATGGCGGCGAAATTCTTGCGGACGGGAAGGTTTTTTACAGAGATGGGAAGTTTTTGATTTGAGGTAGTGAATTGAATTTTTATTGCCGTATCAACAACGAGTTATGATGACCATGAGAAAAATTGTCATCGCATTAGCTGCCTTATTGGTCGGTGGTTTAGTCTACGTTCTTTGGAGAGATGACACTCTTACGATGTTCATTTGGTTTGATCAGATAGGTCTTACCAATCTCGTGGAGTCATTGAGGAATCATACTGGATTTCTTTCTCCATATGTTCCTCATTGGATACTCTTTTCGCTTCCTAATGCATTGTGGTTAATAAGTGGACTATTGATATTTGAATCCATATGGGGAAATACATCATGGGCGAATAAGCTTTTTTGGTTTTCTGCATTATGGTTTATCGCTATAGGTGCCGAAGTTTGCCAAGGCTTAAGGATAATCCCAGGTACATTCGATTGGCATGACATGGCTCTCATGATCCTTGCAGGTTTTTTCGCACACGTAGCACTGCATATGCAAGGTGACAAGAAAGGGGAAAAGAAGTATGATTCTTCACAAATCCATTCGAAATGTTATCTCGTTACTTGCTTTTATTGGCCTTCTCATTTTAGCGGCAGGAAGCGCAGATAACGGAAATTCGGGGACGTCAAGTCGTTCCTCATCCTCAAAGAAGTGGTACCATGGCGGGAATCTTCATAGTGCCACCGTTGCGCAATGGAAAAGCGCAACATATCAGAATAAGCTTGCAACCGCGGGAGACTGGCTGGCTGCTACGAAATGGAAGGGGCATTTGAACACACCCGGTGATTTTGACAGATTAAAGGTAAAGGCACATATGTTAGTAAAGGCGGTGGACGAGGTGGTTACCGTTAAGGAATGGGAATCCTTTCAGGTAAGCGAGATCGCAGCGTCTCTAGTTAATTTGACTAATGACTTCAGTCCATGAAGCAATGCAGGATGCGGGAGCGTCCTGCCTAGTGCCGAACTACAAAAGGTTGTCTCGCCGTTATCGTCTCCAAATCGCCAATGCCAGTGTCCCATTGTGTCATTCCTGCGAAAGCAGGAATCCAGTATTTTCGAGGTTCTTATGGATTCCCGCTTTCGCAGGAATGACACTTCGGACTGATTTCACAGGAATGACAGGCGGGGGGAGATTGCTCTATACGAAGACGAACGACGTCAAGACATAGCCGATGCTGAGCGCGACAAGTCCGATGGCAAGCGCCCAGCAGATGATATTGTATGGCAAACTGTTGACGTAGTCGCCCATGAGTTGCTTATCATTTACAAGAAACAACATCGGCACCAGAATAAACGGCAGCATCACGCCGTTTAACACCTGCGAGAGAAACATCACCTCGATAAGCGGCAGACCCGGTTTTAAAACGACTAAAACTCCCAGAGCGATCAGCGCCGTGTATAAAATATAAAACTGCCGGGCTTCTTTGAATTTCTTGTCCAGACCCGATTCCCAGCCGAAACCCTCGCAAATCGTGTAAGACGTCGAAAGCGGAAGAATCGAAGCGGCGAACAGACTCGCGTTCAGAAGCCCAAACGCAAAAAGCAACGCGCTGAATTTGCCCGCGAACGGCGTTAACGCTTGAGCGGCTTCCGCGGCGGACTCGATACGAATTCCATTTACGAAGAGCGTTTCCGCGCACGTGACAACGATAAAAAGCGCGACGATACAAACAGCAACGCCTCCGAGTATCGTATCGAGACGCGAATATTTATAGTCTGCAAGTTTGATGTTCTTTTCCGCTACGGACGCCTGCTGGTAAAACTGCATCCACGGGGCAATCGTTGTTCCGATGATCCCAATGAGCATCAGGACATACGTTTTATCCGAACTGAAATGCGGCGTGAGGAGCGCCTGACCGACATCGCCCCAATCCGGGCCGACACGGAACCCCGCGATGATGTACGAGACGTAGAAGAGTGTCGCGACAAGGAAGATTTTTTCGATGCTGGCGTAGGTGCCCGCGATAACAAGCCCCCAAACCACCACACCGGCGAGCGGTACCGTCACCCATCGCGGAATACCTAATATCTCACCCGCTGCCGCGACGCCCGAGAATTCGGCGATGATGTTTCCGAAATTCGTCACCAAGAGCGCGAGCATCAAATAAAACGTCCACTTCACTCCGAAGCGCTCGCGAATCAAATCCGACAATCCCTTGCCCGTAACCACGCCCATGCGATTGACCATTTCCTGAACGATAATGAGGGCGAGCGTCATCGGAATAAAAATCCATAGCATCTTCAAACCGAAATGAGCTCCGGCTTGCGAGTACGTGGTGATGCCGCCGGCGTCATTGTCCACGTTGGCGGTAATCAGCCCCGGACCCATCACGGCGAAAAAGATGGTGATGCGTGTCCAGAGAGGCGAGATTCGGCTTTTAATTTTCGCGGGATTCATCAGGTGTCGGCTTTCCACTGACGATAGAAATACGGCAGGAGTTCGTCGAAGGCGTGCTTGAGGGACACGACGCCTTTCATGTGGTTTTCTTCATCGACGACGGGCAGAGCTAAAAACGTATAGCGCAGGAAGAGTTCGGCGATTTCACTACTCGGAGTGTCCGGATGAACACTGACGAGTCGAGGTTGCAGCATCTCGCCCACTTTTGCTTTCGGTTTTGCTCCTAAAAGATGCCGCAGCGAAATCGCTCCCTTGAGGCGTCCCTCGCTGTCGTGAACGTAAGCGTAGTACAGCGCTTCGACTTCGTCAGCGGCTCGAGCAATCGCCGCCAAGGCTTCCGCCGCGGTCACATCGCTGTCGATTTCAAGGAAGTCTGTGGTCATCATCGCACCGGCGGTTTTTTCCGGGTAAGCGATTAGCTCCTGCAATTCTTCTTTGGCTTCCTGCTCGATTTCTTCGATAATTTCAGAAGAAATATCGCCGGAGAGCGCGGACAGAACATCCGCTGCCTTGCTGGGTTCCATCTCCTCGAGAATATCCGCCGCTCTGTCCTTTGAAAGATCCTCGAAGATAGCTTTGACCGTCTCATCGTTGGTTTCTTCGAGAGCTTCCGCGGCGGTCTCGTCGTCAATCGCTTCCAGTATAGTCTGGCGTTCGAGTTTGTCCAGCTCTTCGAAAATATCCGCCAATTCACCGGGATGAAGCTGCTTCATATGCTCCGAGCTGACTTTCAGGCGCACCGGCCCCAAATCGCCTTCGGAAGAAACCGGCTGGACGAATTTCCAGGAAATCAATTCGTCCTTCAGCGGAATTCGTAGCAGCGTGCACAGCGTTTGAATCGGCTGCAGCCATCCCATACGACGCAGCAATCCCTTGTACCCGACATCCACATGCACGAGCCATTGCCTGTCGGAAATCAGGAGCTGAACATCATTCACCCGTTCGACCTTCGCTCCCTCAACATCCACGATTTGCTTGTCCCAGAGCAGATCCCGAAGTGAAATATCGTTCGGATTCCACTCGATGGGCTTAATGCGCCGCTCATCAACGGTCAACCGTTTTCGATTGATAAGTTCAATATAATCGTTGCGGTCTGCCGGATAAAAAGCAAACGTTTTCCGGTGGTGCAGCACGATTCCCCGAAGCTGTGGATACATTTCTCCCACGGTCGCGACAACGTCATAGACCGAGCCCATCGGCGTTTTCAGCTCCCGACTTCGGGCGCGGCGGCCGATAATTCGGGAGAGATAGACAAATTCTTCGCGGGAAACACTGTTTTTCATGGCCGGACTTCTCAATTCTATGATTTAATTTAAGCATTTCCATTTCCGGAATCAAGCGGAATTTCTATCTTTGACCCTGACAGTATGACAAGGAGACACCTATGGCACGCATCGCCCCTTTTCGAGCCTATCGTTTTGACACATCCATTGTGGGAGATTTAACTCCCGTTGTCACACAGCCCTATGACAAAATCGGGCCGCCGTTGCGGGATGACTACTACGCACGCAGTCCTTACAACATCGCCCGTGTGATAAAATCACAGGAGCAGGAAACGGATTCCTCCACCGATTACCCGGAAGCGGGTCAGATCTTCCAGAAATGGCTCTCGGACGGCGTTCTGCGACCCGATGCCAAACCGGGCCTATATCCGTACTACCAGATATTCAACGTCGAGGGCCGTGAATATACGCGCAAAGGTTTTGTCGCGCTGGTTGAATTGGAAGAAGGGCAGGTGCGAGCGCATGAAAAGACATTGGCAGGCCCGAAAGCGGATCGTTT
>CBDVDL010000018.1:0-14634 GCA_965372735.1 uncultured Alphaproteobacteria bacterium
GCTGGGCATCCAAAGGACGTGCCTATCGGGGCGGCATGAAATTCCTTTTATTCACCCTTTATTTTTTCGTTCTCCTTCTTCTAACATTTCCCATCGTCGCCCTGTTTCATCCGGCTGCTTTTCCTTTCCTCGCTATGGCATTCTTATGGAAGCTCGGTTGGGATTGGTTTGTCATCTGGGAAGGGAACCGGATTTTCGGGCAGCATAACAGCCTTTTCTCTTTCTTTGCTTTCGAAATCGCGTACACGGTATTCACGCCTCTCTTCGGCTTAGGAGGATTACTGCTGCCGTTCCGCTGGAAAGGAGACTGGTACCGACAGGCGCGGTTCGGGAGCGTTCACAAGAAAGCGACTGAATCGAGCGCTCCATCACCTGTTCAAAAAGCTTCCGCAGATGCCCATGACACCGCGCCTGTTTGAACACTTATTTCCGCAATGGCTCTGGCGTCTGGGAGCAGGGCAAAAGAGAATCGCGCTCACATTCGACGACGGACCAGACATGAGCACAACTCCCGCTCTGTTAGCGCTGCTCAGGGAACTTGAGATACCGGCGACTTTTTTTCTCTTGGGTGAGAAGGTGGCAGCAAACGCGGTGATGTTTAGAGATGCCGAGTCCCATGGACATACTCTTGCAGTTCACGGCTTCCATCATACCAATCATGGATTCTACTCCTGTCGCGCTTTGCGAGATTCGATTCAAAAAACCGAAGAAGTTATGCGAACTTCTAATCTTCAACCGACAAAATTGTTTCGACCTCCCTATGGCATTTTCAATCCTTTACAAACATCAGAACTGAAACGCATCGGGTACCGGGGAGTCATATGGACGGCACACGTGCGCGACTGGCGACCACAATCGATAAAAACTCTCGAAGCTCGCATACGCCAAGCCTTCCACGATGGTTCCATCGTTTTACTGCATGATGGGTTAAAATCGCAGGTTCAAACTGTTATGAAAATACTTCCTCGTCTTGTTGAAAATGCGCGAGAGCGCGGGTTTCAATTCGTCTCTCTTAGTGACAAAACCCTGAGGGAGACGACATGATTCTGGAAATCACGCTGTTTCTTTTCATTATTTGCTATGCGGTGATTGCAATTTGGCTGGCCGCCGGTATGAAAAAACCTTATCACCTTCGGGACGATTTTCCCAAGGTCAGCATTGTGATTCCCGCGCGGGATGAAGAGCGCGATTTGCCCGCGCTGTTAGAAAGTCTTTTAAAACTGGATTACCCGTCTGACAAATTGCAAATCCTTATTGCCAATGATGAATCGCAAGATCGGACACGCGAAGTTGCGGAAGCGTATCAGGAACGCTTTCAATGCGACTACCAGATTATCGACGTATTCGATGAGGGCAATGCGAATCTTCAGGGTCGCGTCCGGCCGATTGCACAGGCTTTGGACCACGCGACAGGCGACATTTACTGCATGACGGATGCCGATTGCGTCGTTCCTCCATCCTGGATTCGAAAGGTCACGCGTTATTTCGGTGACGGCATCGGTATCGTCGGAGGCATTACCCTCCCTTTCCGAGAAGCCGCGCGTAAAAATCTTATGACCGCACTCGAAACTCTCGATTGGGCTTTTCTCTTGGGAGCCAGCTCGACTCTTTCGGGTCGCGGGCAATCGCAAACAATTATCGGTAATAATCTGTCTATTTCCCGCGAAGCCTACGAAGCTATCGGCACCTACCGGAATGTTCCCTTTTCTATCAATGAAGATTTAGCTTTGATGCAGGCGGTTCAAAAAACAGGACACTTTCGTGCGATATTCCCTGCGGATTCAGAAACCCTGATGCGCACTCGCCCGATTTCGTCGTTTGCCGCATTAATCTCGCAGCGCCGCCGCTGGTTCAAAGCTGGAAACCGAATCAGAAGCTTCGGACTTTTTGCTCTCATCTATGGCTGTTTGGCACATCTGACTCTGCCGCTTTGGTTTTTGCTCTTCGATATTTCCGGATTTCTTTGGTATGCCGTTCTGGCTATAGGAGACGGCGCGGTTATCTGGCGCGTTTTGAAACTCTCGGAGCAGCGCCGACTAATTATCTTCTTGCTCTTCTATCCGATTTATGCGTTTGCCTATCCCTTTACGATTGCAATTTCGTACGCCTTCACCCGCCGAATAAAATGGAAAGGTCGGGTTTACGGCAAATAGGATATAAGAAGCGCGGGCTCTTTCAAGAGTCCGCGCTTTTTCTATGACGCAAAAGCAATTTCGATTTAAAGACTGTCCGTTACCTGTATAAAAATGGAGTCTTGCGCCAGAAATTCATTTTCTATCTGGTAAGCACTGCCGTAAATCGTCACGCTCCCGGTATCTTCTCGGCTGAGAAATGTCGCCATCGGCTGTGTCCCCCATGGAATTGTCGTGTCGTTGATTACCGTAATGATGTCGGGTATCGGATCGCCGAATGTCGGTTCAAACGTCACAGTAATCCCGCCTTTCGGCTCGCCGTCAAAGAGCACCACGACGAAAATCGTATCGTTCGTACCAAGTGAAACCGTAGCCGGATGAGCATCCATTTCAAGTTCCCAGCCGGTTGAATCGTCTTCACCCGAAAGACCCTTCCCATCATTGCAGCTTACCACATACAATCCTGCCGCAACTAACAAACATAAAAAAGATAGTTTGCCGATTCTAATCATATGTCTCACCCGTCCTTTGCTGCCAAAAAAAAACGATCGGTCATCTGAGAAACCAAACCAAAAATCCACCGAGAACCAGCCATACCGGAATCGACATAAGAAGCGCGGCGTTCATACCCTTCATCGCGGAAAGAGACCTCCTCATTTCGAGAGCACCCAACGCACGATTCAAAACGCCCGTCAACTGATTTTTATCGACGGGTTTCATTAAATAATCGTACGCGCCTTCCTTCATCGCTTGTACCGCCGTCTCGACCGCAGGAAAACCTGTAACCATGATAAATAGGGTATCCGCCCGTATCATTTTCATTTCTTTAAGAAATTCCAATCCATCCTTATCAGGCATGACCAAATCGCTGATAACGAGGTCAATCCTTTCCGTCAGATACGTCTGCATGCCCTCGTCAGCGCTTCCCGCTTCGTAGGCAGTATCTCCTTTGGCTTCGACGAACCCGCACAGGACTTCTCGATAGTCGGGATCATCATCAATAATGAGAATATTAGACATTTTGCCTCCTATTCAACAATAATCTGTACCCATCGAGCAGATTTGAGCAATTCGCGTGCCGTCTTTCCAATCGCCTCAGGATTCGGGTCTGTCGCAGGCGTTTCCGCGAAAGGCTCTTGCCCTCTCATAGCTGCCAAACCCAATTGAAAAGCCTGCTGATCTCGTGCCATGCGCCGCATAAGCCTTCTGCCGCGCTGGGATGCCTGAACTTTTTCAAGTTCGGATTTGTCCAACGGAGTATTTTGAAGTTTTCCGACCCATTCCTTCATTCCTGCCACGGCTTGTGGAACATTTTCTGCGCGGGTGCCGATTTGAAGCGTGAGCCATCCCCATCCGTCCTTATGCGACACATAAGCTCCAACGGAATAAGCCAACCCACGAGTCTCCCGCAAATCCTGCTGAAGTTTATCGGAAAGCAATCCAGTCCAGAGCCCCATCTGACTGACTTGACTCTCTGGAAAACCCGGCAAAAACGCACCGAGAATAACCTGAGCCTGACGCGCTCCAACCGTTATAGTTGCGTTGGAATCTCTCGGTGTGGGAGGTACAGGAATTTCCGGCAGTGGATCTCCCAGCTGCCATTCGCCAAAGACAGCTTCCACCATCGCTACCGTCTTATTGATACTCTCGCTGGTCACAATACTCAAAATCAGGTGATTGGGGCGGAAATAATCCTTTCGGAATTGCCGAAGGTCAAACGGATCCGGCGCGGAAATCGTTGCTGTATTCCCGGATACAGATTGAGCATAGGGATGAGCACCCAACAATGCTTGTTTGTACATCGCTCCAGCTTTCGCTCGCGGAGAACGTTCCGCGCGCTGAATCAAACCATACATTTCGTTGCGCACGGCTTCCAAATCACTCGGACTAAGCGCATCCGAGCTGAGCAGTTCATACATCAAAGCAAGCCCCGCTTGTTGAGACGGTGTCGGGCCGCTGAGACGGATAAATGAAAAATCAGGCTGCGTGTAGTAATTATCAAAAGGAATATATGGATGGTCCACCAATTTCCAGCGCAAACGCAGTGAGTCGAGACGCCGTTGAAGCTCTGCTTGCCCCAAAGACGGAGGATTTCCATAGTCCATGAGACGATGCAACATATCCACCCAGCCCATGCGTTCCGGGCCTTCAAAAGCGCTTCGTCCCTGAAAAAGAAAATGCGCCGCGAAGACCGGCATCGACGATTCGGATTTAATAATAAGGCGCAATCCGTTGGCCAGCGTCGTATCTGTTTTTTCGAAAGAAAGAGCTGTCTCTTCCGTTTCCGCAGGAGGTGGCGTGAAAATCACAACGAGAGGAACCGCTTCCGAAACCGTTTTCATAATGCCCGGACTGCCCACGCGTGCCGATTCAAGCATATCTCGAAACGCGACCATTTCCCGCATATTCTGCGCCCATAACCGGCAGCTTCCTTGCGCGATTTCTGCCGCTTGAAGCATTCCGAAGAAATGGTAGCGCTGGCTGTAATGAATCGCATCATCGATAGTCGCATTCGCTTTGTCTCGCCATACATTCAAAGAGGCGGAGGTCGGATCGAGTGTCATCAGTTTTAGCTGAAGGAAATTGAGAATATAATCAGGGTCTGCTTCCGGAGATAGCTCCATTCGCAGCTGCAATTGCGTTCCACTCCGATTGATTTCCCATGACCAGTCGAGTATCAGGATGTCTCCCTTGAAGCGCTCTCGAAGCGTATCACCGATAATGGCATCAAGAATATCGGGCAGCAGAGCTTCAACGGGCTCTAACCTTCCCGCACCTCGAATCAGTTCCCACGGAAATGTCAGCCAGAGATGCGTACCGTCACCCAATAGTCGTACCGGATTCCAACTTGGAGAAAGTCGCGGAGCCTCTTTTCGGAACGCGACACGTTTGCCCGGCCTGGCTTTGCCGTATGTCTCCTCCAAGAGTTTCGTCATCTCACGCGGATGAAAATCCCCTATGACAAGCAGGCTCATGTTGTCTGGTGTATAGTGCTGTTTGTAATAGGCGAAAAGCTTCTCTCGCTCCATCGCTTCGACACTTTCCCGCGTCCCCAAAACAGGATAAACGTACGGCGTCCCTTCCCAAGCCAGACGATTGAACGCGAGATAAATCATGTATTCCGGATCATTCGAGATTCCCTGACCGATTTCTTCGATAACAATTCCTTTTTCCTTTTCAATCTGTTCAGGGGGTAGTACCGAATACAGCAGCATATCGGATTGCAAATCGAGCGCTTCAGCGAACTTTTCTTTTTCAGCCAGAATCATAAACGCCGTGTGCTCTTTGGCTGTTTGCGCATTGTTGTAGCCGCTAAGGCGGTCAAACGCATCCTCGATATCCTGCTGACTTCGAGTTTCTGTACCATCAAAAAGAAGATGCTCGAGAAAATGCGTTGCACCGCGAAGGTCGGCATCTTCATCACTCGACCCAACGCGAATTATTGCCGTTGCCGCGATCATCGGTGTCGTGTGATTTTCGATCAACAGAACTTCCAATCCGTTTTCCAGATATAGAAGATGAGGAATTCCAATCGGAAAATCGCTTGAAGCAGAGAGATTTGTAGCTGACAAGAGCGGGAGAATAATCACCGTGAAGGCAATTTTCCAAATAGAAAAACGTTTAGAGAGGGATGTTTCCATGTTTCTTCTTCGGGTTTTTATCGATTTTTGTTTCTAACATTTCCAAGCCGCTGATGAGACGCTGACGTGTGGCTCCCGGTTCGATGACTTCATCGATGTAGCCTCTTTCAGCAGCGATATAGGGATTCGCGAATTTTTTCGTGAACTCCGCGATTTTTTCTTCTTCTAATTTTTTCGGCTCCGAGCTGGCTTTAATTTCTTTGGCGAAGATAATTTCGACAGCTCCCTTCGGCCCCATCACGGCAATTTCCGCCGAAGGCCATGCGAAATTCAAGTCTCCTCGAATATGCTTCGAACTCATAACGTCATACGCTCCGCCGTAAGCTTTGCGCGTAATCACGGTCAATTTCGGCACAGTGGCTTCGCAATAGGCGTAAAGAAGTTTCGCGCCATTCACGATAATCCCACGCCACTCCTGATCCGTTCCCGGCAGAAAACCGGGTACATCCTCAAAGGTGACAATCGGAATATTAAACGCATCACAGAAGCGAACGAACCGTCCGCCCTTCCGCGCGGAATCGATATCAAGCACCCCCGCCAAAAACGCCGGTTGATTCGCAACAATCCCGACCGAATGTCCGCCGAGCCGGGCAAACCCAACGATAATATTCTGCGCCCATTCCTCGTGCACTTCAAAAAAGGAATCCTTGTCCACAACGCCAATAATCACGTCCCTCATGTCGTACGGTTTGTTCGGACTGTCAGGAATAATATCCGCCAGCGATTCATTAAAACGATCAGGCGGATCATCCGTCGGCACGAACGGCGGATCTTCCAAATTGTTTTGAGGAAGATACGAAAGCAGCCGTCGGATGCATTCTAAAGTGTGCGCCTCGCTTGGGCACGCAAAATGAGCGACACCACTCTTGGTGGCATGACTCATCGCTCCGCCCAAATCCTCTGATGAGATATCTTCATGCGTGACGGTCTTGACAACCTTGGGGCCGGTGACAAACATGTACGATGTTTTCTTGACCATCAACGTGAAATCGGTGATGGCCGGACTGTACACAGCGCCGCCCGCACACGGGCCCATAATCGCCGAAATCTGCGGTATGACTCCCGATGCCAGTGTGTTCCTTAGGAAAATATCCGCATAGGCTCCCAAAGAAACCACACCCTCCTGCACCCGCGCTCCTCCCGAGTCGTTCAAGCCAATCACCGGCGCGCCCACCTTCATCGCCATGTCCATAATCTTGCAGATTTTTTCGCCGTGAGCTTCCGAGAGAGAGCCGCCGAATGTCGTAAAATCCTGCGAGAAAAGAAAGACCTGACGACCGTTGATTTTGCCATAGCCTGTCACGACTCCGTCACCGAGGATTTTCTGGTTTCCAAGTCCAAAATCGCTGGAGCGGTGCATGACCAGCATATCGACTTCATTGAAAGTCCCAGCGTCGAGCAGCAAATCAATGCGTTCTCGCGCCGTCAACTTCCCTTTCTTATGCTGCACTTCAATGCGTTTCTCTCCCCCGCCAAGCTGGGCTTGTTCTTTAAGAGAACGGAGCTTCTCAATATTTCTTTTCATGAATACACCAATGAAAATGATTCTTCAGTGATTGACTGCAAAGCGATGCTTCTATAAAAATCACAGCATGCCGCTGCGCTTGCGAATAATCCATTCCAATCCTAAAGCGCCAATGATAATCCACAGCATGATGGCGCGATTCCACAGAGGAATTTCCCGATGATACTCAACGTCTCGCAGAGGCATCTCAAGATTTGCCAGCATCGTATCCGCGTTGGCTGCAAGTGCGTAGCGTCCACCCGAAGCTTCCGCGATGCTTTGCAGAATATCTGCGCGCTGTCTCGTATCCAGCATTTCGATGTTGAACGCTTCAACGACAAAGGAACCGGTTTCTCTGCCGAGGGTATCGTGGTCAACATACGCGACGCCCTCAAATCGATATTCTCCTTCTTCCCAAGGGAGAAACGCGGCTTCATACCGGCCGTGCCCCCGCCCCTGCAAAGGAAGCGCTTCAGAATGCTCTCCCATTGTCACTCGAACAACCACCGCTGCGTCATCGCGAGGAGTCAAATCTGCGCCATAGACCTGCGCCTGAAAGAAGACTCGTTCGCCTCCGCTGAAAAGTGATTTATTCGGATGAATTCGAACACGCTTTTCCTCAATCGGCGAAATCAGCCTGCGAGTGAAACGACTGACCAGTTCATCGTAAAAAGAAGCGCCGCGACTGTCATTGGCTAATCCAAGTTTCCAGCGATAGGTTCCCCAGACCAAAAACGCAATCCCCTTACGCCCTCCTCCAGACCAAACAAGAATCGCAGGTTCATCTTCTTCGATTCCCAACGTCACCGATGACAGCGCCGTGATGACCTGCGGCAGCGGTCCTTTAGTAAAGTTTCCACTGTTGCCGAAAATCGGGGGCAAATCCGTCCAGGGTATCGGCAGAGGCCCTCCGCTCGCCAAAGCCGGATGAGTTTCTACCGCTCGCAATGTAACTTCTGTTTCTCGAAGTGCGCCTCTTTCCATTTGGAAAGGAACTTCTTCAGCTATTTTATCGAGCGATGGCTTATAAGTCGCTGGGCCTGCGAAAAACATCAAAGGTGTTTTGCGGGACGAGACAACGTCGACGATATTACTGAGCAAATTAGCTTTGGTCTCTCTTGACGGGAAGTTCATCAAGATAATCAGCGATGCTTTCGCCAAATCATCCGAGCTCGGAGAGCTTTCAAGATAATAATCGCCGCGCGCCGATTCGATAAAAGCGCGCACGTCCAGATTGGAATCCACCTCAAGCGTATGACGGAGAGCGCTCAGAGAAGGAGTCGGCGGCCCGGAAAGAATGACAACCTGCGAACGCGTCTCCAAAACTCGAATCATCACCGAGCGACGATTATTCGCGAGGCTCCATTCTCCCGCGACGGAATCCAGAAGCACACGATAGCGCAGATGTCCGGCTTGTGTCGCGGTGAATTTCAGCGGCACGGTAACCTCGCTGACATTTCCCGTGAAATGTACTTGTTCGCGAGCAACTTCGGCGGCGCTTCTGTCCAACAGACGAAGAGACGTCGCTTTCCCACCCAAGCCTGTCGCCTTAATTCGCACATCTACCGGAACGATGCTGTTCAAATAGGTGACTTCGTTCGCCAAGATTTCGCTGACGATGGCATCGCGCCGCACCGTTGTATCTCCCACTCCGATGGTGTAGATGGGTAGATTCGAAAGTCCCGCCAACCGCACAGGATTCGGACCAAGGTTGTTTCCACCGTCCGAGATAAGAATTACCGCTGTGGTGGGTTCGTGCGCAAACGAACGGCTCGCGCTTTCCCACGCGAACGAGAGATTCGTTCCGACTCCTATAGCTTCCGTTGTGTCCAGTTGTTTGCGCGGTAACGCCTTCACCGAATCCGAGAATCCAAAATAGCGGAGTCGCGCTTTATTGGCGAGCGTCGCCAATCCCGAGCCGGAAAGCAATTCATCCACGATTTCCTGCCGTGGAATCTCCGCATCTTGAACAGACATTGAAGCCGATTTATCCACTAACACGAGCACATTTTGCTTTTCAAGATGATGCCGGAAAATATTCAGCACCGGCTCGAAAAGCAGCAATATAATTGCGGCAAGAGCCGCGATGCGAAGCGCGGTGAGAACAACTCGTCGCCAAACGGGAACGGGCGGCAGCGTGAAACGATAGACAAACAATGCCGCCAGAACGGCAAGAAGCGTCAGCAGGATATAGAGAGTCAAACTCCCTTTAAGTTCCAGCCCATATCCAAAAAGTCCAAGGGGAAGAATGTGGTGCAACGTCTTAAATTCTTTCTTTGTTCAGATAATTCAGGAGCAGGGCTCCGTTAATTCTTGAAGCGGCCATCGCGGTTTGGCAGGTGCATCCAAAGAACTCCGCTCACCTGTCGCGAGTCGTTTTTCTCCAGCGTAGGCAATCATCGCGGCGTTGTCAACACACAGCGATGGCGGCGGAAGAAATACTGGTAGAGAAAAATCTTTGCCGATGATTTTCACTCGTTCTTGTAAAAGCGAATTCGCTCCGACACCGCCCGCCAGCGCGACGGCGCGGGGAAGGAATTGTTCGACAGCGGCACGCAATTTCGTTTCCAAGAGTCTAACAGCCGCCTTCTGAAAAGCCGCTAATAAATCAGCGCGATGCGCCTGCAGGTCTTCCGGCGAATGCTTCTGCACAACGCGCAGCATCGCCGTTTTTAAGCCCGAAAAACTGAAATCAAGGTATTTTACCGGCATAATCACAGGGAATTTATGATACTCTGAGTCACCAGTCTGTGCCAGTTTGTCGATAGCCGCACCCGCGGGAAAACTCAAACCAAAAAGTTTACCGACTTTGTCATAAGCCTCACCGACAGCATCATCACGAGTCGACCCAAGCAGTCGGTAATGACCAAATGCTTCCACCCACACAAGCTGCGTATGCCCGCCGGAAACAATCAAGCCTATGAAAGGAAGCGGAATCTTTTCTCCATTGAGTTCCGCCGCCCAAAGATGACCTTCAAGATGATGCACGGCAAGAAAAGGAAGCTCCAAAGCCAGTGCGATTCCCTTGGCGAAATTCAATCCCACCAACAGTGCTCCCACAAGACCCGGGCCTGCGGTCGCGCAAATCCCTTCGATGCTTTCAAGAGAATCGTTGCACTCACGTAGCGCCTGCCGCGTCAGTATCAGAATCTGTTCGAGATGATTGCGACTGGCCAGTTCGGGTACGACACCGCCGAAAGCCTGATGGAGCGTTTGAGTTCGAGTAACGAGCCCTCGAAGCACGCCGTTTTCAAGCACCGCCACTGATGTTTCATCGCAGGAGCTTTCAAAGGCCAGTACCTTCATGCTTATCCCAAAAGATTCTTATTCAATCGTCCACGTAACTTCTGGGGGAGTCATCGAAACGATTTTCAAGAGTATCGAATCCGCGAGTGTCGGTTCATAATTCGTGCTGTCTTCGTTCCAGTCTTTTTCATAGTCCAGAACAAGGTGCGGAGGCACACTGTCGAGCGCGGCGAGACGACTCTGTGGTCCCTCTATCATAACGCTGACATATTCCGGAGAAAGCACCGCTTGCTTATCTTGAGGAAGATTCCGAATTTCCACAAGTACGCTGTCGAAACTAACCTGTTCAACGGCTTCAATGACAGCTTGAACAAGAATGTGCCGGGTCTCCAGCAGAATTTTCGGTGAAAAAGCACTCTGAAGCGTCAACGGTACTTCAACAAAATCGCGAGCGCCGCCAATGCGCCGACTCCTCGTCGTCAATTCATCGACTTGCTCGATAAGCGAACGCGGACCTCGAATGAAAACGCTGTCCGGTTCATAAATGAAATCTCCGACCTGCATAAATCCGCTGGCAGGAATAATCTCGCAATCAATCTGCACGGGCACTCGTTTCACTGCCACCGGGTCAATGTTCAGATGCAGCGTCTCTGGGGAGGCTATCTGCAGGTTTCGAATGGGAAAACCGGCTGGCACGGTAATCATCGAAGGAAACAGAGGAACATGTCGCTGTGCGCTGTAGCCGCTAATATCCAGCTTCAACCGTGCGCCTGAAAAATAGCGCCACACGAGCAAATCACGCCCCCGCCCTGAACAACCAACGCGCACTGATTTTTGAGGATCTTCCGCAAAAAGATAGCCCGGCTGGAGACGACTCATCTCAATCGGAATAACGAAATCGGCTTCGTAATCCCGATCACTGATGACAAAAAGCCAGAGAAATATCGCAAGAAAAAAAAGAGCAATCTTTACGCGATTCTCGACGGAAAACAGATTGCGCATCTCTATCTCCCTTGTTGCTGAAGCTGCTGCACCTGCGATTTCGACAGCGGAATCCCTCCGCCAATCTTCTCCGCAAGCAGCGTGACTTTTGCCAAGAATTCAGCTCGCTCCATGCGATGCAAAGCTTTCTCTGCTGTCTTCCCAACGGCGATAGCGCCATGATTTTCGAGCAGGTAAACACCGGGATTTCCTCCGCAGAAGATAATCTGCTCGGCCAAGGCAGCACTGCCGGGAAGCGCATACGGAACGAGGCAAATCCCGCCAATCGCAAATTCCGCTTCCGCTAAAAGCGCCGTATCCGGTATTTTGCGTGCCGCTGCAAAGGCTGTCAGGTGCAGCGTGTGTGTATGGAGGATGGCGCAAATGTCTTCGCGCTCGCGGTAGATGGCCAGATGCACCGCCCATTCCGTGGACGGCTCGCCCCGGCCTGAAAGCTTCCGGCCGTTCTCGTCAATCTTCACGAAATCATCCTCGATGATTCCCCCCTTCTCTACGCCAGCGGGAGAAATCCAGAACGAATTCGATGAGATGCGCGCCGAAAGGTTCCCATCGGTCGCAGTGAAGCCTCCTATTTCATCGAGGCGTCTTGCCGCATGAACAAGTTCCGCCTTCTGCTCCATCACTATCGCCCACCCTTGGCTGTAATGTGACCGAAACCCGTGTATCTCTTTAATACATCAGGAACGCGAATCGTTCCCTCGTCGGTTTGATAGGCTTCCAACAGCGAAACCATCAAGCGGGATGTCGCCAGTCCTGAACCGTTCAGCGTATGCACAAATTCGAGCTTTCCGGTCGCTTCCCGACGGAAACGAATCGCGGAGCGTCTCGCCTGAAAATCCACGAAGTTGCTGCACGAAGAGGCTTCCAGCCATTTTTCTTCGCCGGGCGACCACGTTTCGATATCGTAGCATTTAGCTGCGGCAAAACTGAGGTCGCGCGTGCAGAGTTCCATGACGCGATAAGCAATGCCTAATTTATCAAGAATCCCCGTGGCGGCTTTTAGAAGACTCTCCAATTCATCATAGGATGTCTCCGGCAGAACGAATTTCACCATTTCGACTTTGTTGAACTGATGCACCCGTAAAAACCCTCGCGTTTCCTTGCCGTAAGAACCGGCTTCCCGGCGGAAACAGGGAGAATACCCGCAGTAATACAATGGAAGGCTCGCCTCGGAAAGGATTTCTCCGCGATGAATATTCGTGATGGGCACCTCAGCCGTAGGAATCAGGTAGAGATCATCTCGGGAACAATAATACATATCGTCCGCTAACTTCGGAAGCTGAGCGGTGGCTGTCATCGCCTCGGAAGTCGCCCCGAACGGCGTCATAACTTCGCGGAAGCGACCACCGGCCAGATGCTCGTCGAGCATGAAATTTATCAAAGCTCTTTCGAGTGTCGCACCCGCTCCCAGATACAATGGAAAACCGGAGCCTGCGATTTTTGACGCTCGCGGAAAATCAAGAATACCGAGGGATTCACCGAGTTCTATGTGATTCTTAGGTGTGAAATCGAATTCCGGTTTGGTTCCACTGGTGCGAACAAAGCGGTTATCTTCGGAACCCTTCCCTTCTGGAACAGATGAATGAGGAAGATTCGGCAGGGTCAGCGAGAGTTCTCGAAGTCGTTCTTCAATGGTGCGCCGCTCATCATCGAGTGCGGCAATTCTTTCACCGATGGTGCGGCTTTCTTCCTTGAGGGGTTCAATATCTCCACCAGCTTTGACTTTTTGCGCAATATCTTTGGAGAGAACATTGCGCCGACTCTTGAGAGCGTCTCCTTCCTCAATGGCGGCTCGGCGACGCTGGTCGATTTCAAGCAGCGCATCCAGATTATCTTCTTCGCCTTTCAGTTGAATCCCTCGCCGGACAGCTTCAGGATTTTCCCGAATAAATTTCATATCGAGCATAAAACAGCAACCTCACAGACAAATCGTTTTCGAAACATCTATCGGCCTTCACCTCGCAAAACGACCAGAAGGGTCATCAACAGGATTCGAAGGTCAAGCGCCAGTGACTGGTTTTCGATATAATAGAGATCATAACGTAACCTTAAGGCTATCTCTTCAATTGATGATGCGTAACCTTGGTGTATATGAGACCAACCGGTAATCCCAGGCTTCACGTTGATACGTCTCTCATAAAGAGGTATTTCCCTAATGAATTTTTCCGTAAACTCAGGTCGCTCGGGTCTCGGTCCAACCAGACTCATATGTCCAATAAGCACATTCAAAAATTGCGGCAGTTCATCTAAATGGGATGCACGAAGGAAGCGTCCAATTCGCGTCACACGGGGATCATTCTTCTGTGCCATCGCTGGACCGCTTTTCGCTTCAGCATCCTTGACCATTGAACGGAATTTCAGAAGTGGAAACACCTTGCCTCCTTTACCAACTCGCTGCTGTATAAAGAAGATGGGGCCCGGTGCACTCAGAGGTACAAGTATACAAAGCACTAACCAGATTGGAAGTGAGATGAGCAAAAAGATAGACGATGCCACAATATCTACAAATCTCTTTAGAGCGCGTTCTCCGAGAGGAAGCAGTTCCGATTGAATGGCAACCAGTGGATATCCAAATACTCTTCTCGAGCGAACAGCGCCAAGCAGAATAGGATACTGATCCGCAGGAACAAATCCTCGCAAATTCTGTGGTGTCAATGAGCGAACCAGTTCAGGCAGCATTTCCTCATCAGGGGGATCCAAAGCCAAAAGAACCGTATTAAAGAAATCATGCATCCGTAGCAATGCGATATTGCGCGCTGAACCCAGCACGGGAAGCGACTCCCACATCTTCGCCATCGTATCCCTTTCCGAAGCGACTCCAATAATTCGGAAACCAAGATCGGGGGATCTCTTCACACGCTCTAAGAATTCTCGCGCACGTTCTCCCGTTCCGACAAGCAACGTCGGTGACAGGCCCACCCCGCGACGTCTAAGGAATTTCAAAATTGTCAACAGTAAAACGCGCCCTCCGGCCAATACCAGATAAACCAATCCGAAGTAGGCCAGCAGAATAACGCGTGTGAGCGGTAAGGGATCACTGTACTCAAACGTTACGAGAAAGAGCAGAATCGTTCCGACAACCGTTGTTCGCAGCACATAAGCTGCAATT
>CBDVDL010000019.1:0-14569 GCA_965372735.1 uncultured Alphaproteobacteria bacterium
CCAAGGCCAGCATCTGCAGAAAAGCATTGACCGTCGGTTCTTGCGACGACATCAGCTTCTTCGCAGCCGGAGTTTTTAAACGGCGGGAAAGATGACCCTTGACCTGATTCGTAAAACCCGCGATCCAGTTCTTCTTATACTGTGCAAGGACTTTGTGCGCATGGTTTACACGTCCATTGCACTCGTTCAGTTCTTTTTCAATGGCGTCTTTTTCCTGTTGAAGAGTGGTTCGGCATTGTTCACGAAGCCATTCCCAGCCTCCCGCATATTGCACGGCTCGCTTGGCAGCGCTAATCTCGAGCAGAGAGCTTATCTCGGACTCCAGCCGAGCTTGCTCCTCCTGTTTTTGTAAATTTTCCCGCGTCTCCTCCCATCGCTGCTGTCCGATTTCGCGCAGCAGATTCAAGAGCGCTTCCGGTGTGTCGTCCAAAACAACCACAGCGGAAAACTGCTGCGCGAGCAGACAAATTCCCTCGGCGCGTTCCCACAGCATTTCGTGTTCCGCCGGCTGCGGCATCCAGACAAATCTCCATTGCGAAGGTGTCTGCGCTGGAAGTACACATCGCACTATCACACTATCGCGAACGCCGGAACTCTTTTCAAGAAACGTTTCCAGCGCGGCCTCCGAAATCCGACGATCAGATCCTTTGAAGCGCACCGACCAGCCTTTGTTCGACCCTGTCTCGACTTCCCAGACAACATTCGATGTTTGGGTTTCAGGAAAGGCAATCGGAAGAATCAGCGTTTTGGCTAAATGTTCGGCAAGTTCCACATCACCTCCAAAAAGCACGAACGCCGGAGGCGCAGACCGCTGCGCATGATAGCGTTCCAATCCCGGCAAATCGCAGCCCGCTTCCCGGCAGCTTGCGAGGATTTCTTCGCTGTTGGCTGCGACAGAAAAAGCTGCCCGTTTTTTTGCGTAGTTCAAAAAGCCGGACAGCCATTGCAGAGCAATCTGCGCTGACTCATAAAAAGGAGTTGATGTCACTATGTCTCGTTTTCCCTTCCTTTGAGAACATTCCCGAATGGGAGAGATGATTTTATTTATCTTTAAGGCATTGGAGGCGCTAAAGGTCCATTCGTAATGAAATGGATTAGGAGCTGCAGGGCAATCCCAAATCCCACCAATACCAAAAGCCACAACAGGCCTTTGCGGCGCTCCCGATTATATTGCTCGAATTGGGCGGCATATTCGGTTTTTATAGCCGTGTGATGATCAACAAGCGCCTTTTCCATGAACTCAAATTTGCTGGTGACAAAATCGGTAAGTTCCCGTTGAATAACCACCAGTGTATTCTCCCGGAGCTTCTTGATATCTGAACGCAGCTCTTCCAGTGACGATGCGACGTCGCTGAGATTTCTTGCTGTGCGATCCGCCAGCTCAGCCGTCTGGTCTTTCTGATCATTCAGCAAATCTGTCAGAGAATTCTGCGCTTCCTGCAGATTTTTCTTGACCGTTTGCAGCGTATCGTCGAGGGTTTCGGTGTTCTGCTGAATATCTCCGATAGAATGGAACTGACGCTCTAATTTCCGTTCCAGAAGCGGGAAGATTTTCTTGAGTGCTTCATGCTTGCTTTCGAGTTCAAGAAATTCGTTGTTGGCAACCTTCAGAATAGTCTTGCAATCGGCGGAAATGGTATCCAGAGCAAGTTTGTCACTTTGATGGAGCGATTCCAGCAGACTTGCGTACCGTTCCAATGACTGCGGAATCGTCGAAATCTGCTTCAGAAACCTGTCATATCCCCCATCAATAACTTTTTGCAGCTTTTCCTGCGTCTCTTTGTAGGAACGATCAATAGCGTTCTTCAGCGTTCCGGGGCATGACTTCTGCGCTGCATGAATTTTTTCCAGACTGCCGGATAAATGTTGCAGCTCTTGATGCAGTTCCTGCGCGCGCTCCTGCTCTTCGCTGCGTAAATCGACATGGTTCGACGATAACTCTTCAAAGCGGTTCCGAAATTCTTCGTGCAGCCGCTCGAATTCCCCGTTCATCTCTCCGATATTTCCAGTCCACTTCTCCTTCCATTCACCGGAGAAACGGCGCAACTCATCAAGGCTGCCGGAGATTTCTCCGATTGAAATCTCGAGCGCTTCGACTCTCTCCTGCTGCGCTTGAGCTTCCCCGGTCAGGTTCGTCGAGAACTTTTCGAGGTGACCTTGAAATTCTTCCGTCAGGTTGGCAATCTTTCCGGTAACATCATCCAGTTTCCCGCTGAGCTTCGCTTCCCACTCACCCGAAAAATGCTGGAAGAGTTTCTCAATTTCCGCTTGTTCCGCTTCGAGATTTTCTGACAGGGAACCTTGTATTTCCTGAAGAGCGGCCTCGACGCGTTCGGCATTCGCTGTGTTTTCGCTTTGAATCTGCCCCAAGACATCCGAGACAGTCCTCTGAGAATCCGCAATCTGCTGCTTAGTCTTTTCGAAGAAATCCGCTTGACCGGCGGCGGACTCTTTCTTCTGTTCCAGAATGACTTCCGATAATGATTGCAAAACCGCCGCAGGCTTTTCGCCGGTTTTCCGAATCCCTTCAAGGCGTTTTTCCAAACCGGCAAGAGACGAGGAAATTGACGCAAGAGATTCCCGCGATTTTTTCTCATGCGTCACCGTTTCGTCCAACAGTTGCTCGACAGCAGTCGTCAGGACGCGCTGAAGTTCACTCAAGCCTTCCCGATTGCGCTGTTGAAATTCCGCGAGTTTCGCGACCAAAGACTTCGCGTCCGCCGAAGCTTCACCGGACTCCTGTGATGCGGCGCCTCGCCCTTTCGCCCCGCCCTTTTTCTTTTCGTCAGAATCGACGGCTTGGAACAATGTGCTTAGAGGCTCCAGCGCTGCCTCGATTTCTTCCCGTACCTTGGGCCCAATTGAGCGAGCAACTTCACGCAACACTTCCGAGAAACGCCCAAGACGTTCGTCGTTGTTCTCGGATAAACTCGTCAGACCCTCTTGAAGGACGGTATGCAGACTCTCCGATTTCTCGTCGAAATTCCGGCGTGCCGCTTCAAGAAATTCCTGCAGCGCTGCGTTTCGTTCTTCCGAACCCGAAGACTCTCCTTCGGATTCGACATGCACAACATTGCGCAGGGTCGCAAGCTGCTGCTCAACATTTTCGGTGGTCTCTCTGAGTGCTTCACGACTCGCCGCAGCCGATTTCTGAACGCTCTCGACTTCCCCCCGCAGAGAATTCTCCAGCTCCTCATGCGTCTTGCGCAGGCTCTCCAGAATTTCTCCCGCGTAGTCTTGCAATTGCTCGACATTTTGCGAAAGAAGCTGCTCGAAATCCTTGACACCCGACAGCAATCGCGTACCGGCAGGGGCAAAAACGTCCCTCAGACGGTCGACTCCGCGCGATATCTGTTCGAGGGTCTCTTGGCTTTGAGACAGCGATTCGAAAGATTGGCGCACCTCCGCGATTTCCTCTCGAAACGCCGGAAGGAACTTCTCTTGCGTCAAATCATCCGTCAGGCTTTCGAGAAATGCGCGTAGGGGTTCTAACAATTCATGGGTTTCAGGGTCTGTTGCCATCATACTCCTCTTAGATTCATCTCGTTGCATACTGCAATCATGGGGCCAGCGTAAAAGGAGGACTCTACACGTTGCTTTGCAGATTCAATTCGCCATATCATTCCGCATAACAACTGTTCGTAATAATTTAATTCGCCGAGGCAGATCCCCGATCTGCCCGGAATGCCACAAGTAGACAAAAACTCTCGTGCCCAAACCTGATATGTTGTTCGCTAAAAGTTGCCCCCCCCCATGTCTCCCTGTTAAAGGTTACCCCCCTTAGTCCCCCCGTAAACGGGGGGGAGATACGATTTCCCCCCGCGTGCGGGGGGGGGGGGAATTAAAGGGGGGTTCCTTATAAAATCGCCGTGAGTGGGTGCTCTGTTCACGAGGCTGGTTGAATAATTATAAAAATGGAGAATTCGGAAGGAAAGGAAATTTGTCTTGCGCTTATGCGATTCTCTTGCGGAAACGCAAGAGCGCCAGCGAAAAAATCACGATACCGAAAAGCGCCAAGGCAAAGATTTCATCGGCGAGATCTCCCGCGCTGCTGTCTTTGAGGAAAACAGCACGGATGATAACCATGAAGTAGCGAAGCGGATTAATGTAGGTGAGAAATTGAAACGCTTGAGGCATATTTTCAATGGGCGTGAAAAATCCGGACATCAACATCCCAAACACCATGAAGAACCACGCGAAAAAGAGAGCCTGCTGCTGCGTGCTTGAAATCGTCGAAATGAAAAGTCCGACCCCCAGAGTCGTCAGAAGAAACAGCGATGCCGTCCCCGCTAACAGCCAGAGACTTCCACGGAAAGGAATCCCGAACCAAAGCGTGCCGACGAGAAGCGCTATCGCCAATTCGACGAAAGCGATGATGATAAACGGAATCGTTTTGCCGGCGATGAAATGGAATTTGCTGATCGGCGTTACCATGAGCTGTTCGAGAGTTCCTATCTCTTTCTCGCGCACGATTCCAAGCGCGGTCAGAAGCGTCGTCATCACCGTCAGCAGGATAACAACAATTCCCGGCACCATATAATAAACAGAAACCAATTCGGGATTGTAATAAGCCTGCGAGCGGAGCGTCAACTTGTGCAGCCGATTGCGAAGGGCGGGCTGTGCTCTTAACTTGCGGTTGACTTCACCTTCCCAAAAATTGCGCAGCAGCTCTTGCGTGTATCCGGCAGCGATTCCGGCGGTATTCGAGTTCTGAGCGTCGGTGATGACGGCCAATTCCACCGCCTTGCCGCGTCTGATGTCGCGTTCGAAATCGCGTGGAATTTTCAGAACGATATCGGCTCGCCCCGCGTCTAAAAGTGAGGTGGATTTTTCGTTTTCCGTCGGAACCAAATCGAAATAACCGCTCGCATCAAACGTATCCACAATCCTGCGCGACAGCGCTGTCCGGTCTTCGTCGAAAATACCAAGTCGCACGTGCTTCACATCGAGATTGATAGCATAGCCAAGAATGAGAAGCTGCACCACCGGCACCACGAAAATAATCGCGACCATCTGCTGCTGTCGGAAAACCTGCTTGAACTCTTTGATAAGAAGATGTTTCAGCATGAATCAGTCGATTTTCACTTTAAATTTCTTTACCGCCAATCCTATGAATACCGTTCCTATAATGAGAAGGATAAGCGCATCGGGCGCGAGTACTGCCGCATCGACGCCTTTCAACAGAACTCCGCGGATAATGCGCAGGTAGTACGTCGCCGGTATGACGCTGGAAATAAACTGGTGCAGTTTCGGCATGCTGGCGATAGGGAAAATAAATCCCGACAGCATCATCGAAGGCAGAATCGTAATGATGAGTGCTTGCATCATCGCGACCTGCTGCGTCCGGGAAAGCGTCGAGATAAGAAGTCCGAGTGTCAGACACGGGTAAAGATAAATCAACGTTCCCATCAGGAGCACCATCGGCGAACCGTGGAACGGCACATCAAAGATAAGCAGTCCCGCTCCGATAATAATCAAGCCATCCAAAAGCGCCAGCGCAATATAAGGCACGACTTTGCCCACGATGATTTCAACCGGATGAACTGGCGCGGCGAGAAGCTGCTCCAGCGTTCCCGTCTCCTTTTCCCTTGCAATCGTAATCGACGTCAGAAGCGCCGAAATCATCATCAAGATTACCGCGACAAGTCCCGGCACGATGAAATTGGCCGACTGCAAGGTTTCATTATACCAGAAGCGCGGTCGCATTTCAACCGGCATTTGCATCTGTTGCGGAGTGATTTTCGAGCTGAAATCCATCAAGATGGCTTCGCTGTATTGAAGAATCGTCTGGCCGACATTGCCGTCGGAGCCGTCAACAATGATTTGCACCGGCGTTTCAAGCTGTGTGGCTATGGACGCCGCGAAGCCTCGCGGAATCGTCAGGCCGCCTTTGATTTTCCCCGCGCGGAAAAGCGTTTCGAAATCAGCGGCATTCGCCGGATAAGCGCGCACCTCGAAATAACCCGACCGACTGAACGCATGGATAAGACGGCGCGAATCCGCCGAATGGTCATTGTCCACAACCGCAATCGGAATGTTCTTCAAATCCAGATTTATCGCATAGCCGAAAATCAAGACCATCAGCAGCGGCATAAGAACGATAATTCCCAGCGAACGCGGGTCGCGCAGGATATGAAAGAATTCTTTCTTGATGATCGCCCAGAGTCTCACGCCGTTTCCTCGCTGCGAATGAGATGCACGAATAAATCCTGAACCGTAGTTTTCTGCATCTTCCGTTTCAGATTAGCGGGGGTGTCCAGCGCAATCAATCGCCCGCGATGCATAATTGAAATCCGGTCGCAATACTCCGCTTCATCCATATAATGCGTCGTCACAAAAACAGTCTTTCCGGCGGCGGCTAACCCATGAATAATATCCCAGAAATGACGTCGAGCCACAGGATCCACGCCACCGGTCGGTTCATCGAGAAAGATGATTTCCGGATCGTGCATAAGCGCGCATCCGAGAGCGAGCCGCTGCTTCCATCCCGGAGGAAGCCGCTCGGTCATCTCATGCTCTACGCTCTCCAAATTGAAACGCGCCAGCGATTCTTTCACTCGCGTCTGCAATTCACCATCCGGCAACCCATAAACACCACCAAAGAAATGCAGATTCTCTTTTACCTTTAAATCATCGTAAAGAGAAAATTTCTGAGACATGTAACCGATGCGGCGTTTAATCTTTTCACTCTCGTGCATGATATCGAGTCCCGCGACTCGCCCCTCTCCGGATGTCGGTTTCAACAGCCCACAGAACATGCGAATCGCTGTGGTTTTTCCCGCGCCGTTGGCCCCAAGAAAACCGAAAACTTCTCCGCGTCGGACGGCAATCGTTATTTTATCCACCGCGGTAAAACTTCCGAAGCGTCGGGTAAGGTCACGCGCTTCAACAGCGTAGTTGTTCGCAGTTCCGTTCATTTGGTTTCGAGTAAATTAATGAAAGTATCTTCAATCGAAGGCTCCGCCGTCTGAATACGCGCAAGTAAAAGACCTGTCGCACCTCCAATCTCCCTCCGGCATATGTCGGCGTCATCCGTAACGATATGCAACCGCCCTCCAAAAAGATGAACCGAGCTCACCGACTTTAGAGAACGGCACTTCTTGGCGAAATCAAAAAGGTCTTCTCCCTCGATTTCGAGAATCTGACCTGTAAAAAGATTCGGGAGATTCTGCGGCGTGTCCGTAGCTAAAATCCGCCCTTTATTTATGAGCGCGATGTAGTTGCAGCGCAGCGCTTCATCCATATAAGGAGTCGAAACGAGAATCGTCACGCCTTCATCGGAGAGTCGCTTAAGGATTTCCCAAAATTCGAGGCGGGAGACAGGATCAACGCTGGTCGTCGGTTCATCGAGAATCAAAAACTCCGGCGTATGAATGAGCGTGCAGCAGAGCGCCAGCTTCTGTTTCATCCCGCCGGAGAGCTTGCCTGCTCTGCGCTTGGCGAAGGGGCCGAGTTTGGAAAATTCGAGAAGCTCCTTAAGTCGGGTATCAAAATCACGCCGCTTGACCTGATAAAGGTCGGCGAAAAAACGAATATTTTCGGCCACGGATAAATCAGGATAGAGCGAGAAACGCTGCGGCATGTAACCCACGCGAGCCTTGAGCGCGGAGGCTTCGCGCCGGATGTCTAAACCGTAAAGGCTTGCTTCGCCGCTGTCAAAATCGACAAGACTGCAAAGAATACGGATGAGCGTTGTTTTTCCGGCGCCGTCCGGGCCGATGAGCCCGAAGATTTCTCCCGACTCAATGTCAAAGCTGACGTCGCCCAGCGCCGCGTTTTTTCCGTAGCTCTTGGCAAGATGTGAAACATGAATTTTGGTCATGATGGAAAGGAGAGGAGGGAAACAGCAGTTATTTCAGGTATGCCTCAACCGGCATCCCGATTTTAAAAATCCCGTCAGGATTCGTAATCGTTACCTTTGCGGCATAGACAAGTTCGACGCGCGCTTCACGGGTCTGCACATTCTTCGGTGTGAATTCGGCCTGCGGAGAAATCCACGAAAGCGTGCCCTGAAAATCCTGAGTCGGATGCGAATCAATTCGTAATCGTATTGTCTGGCGCAGTTTTACATCACCCAATTTTGTTTCCGGGATGTAGATAAGCGCATACATATGCTGAAGGTCCGCAAGAGAAACTATGCTTCCGCCGGGCCCGAGAACTTCACCCGTCTCGTGATATTTCTCTATAACGGTGCCGCTTATCGGCGCGCAAATAATCGCGTCGTCAAGTCGCTTTTGCACAAGACGGCGCTTTTCCTGAAGCAATTGCTCTTTGAAATCCAGTTCATCCCGCGCAATCCGCGCTGACTGGAGTGTATTCAAAGCGACATCAAGCAGGGTCTGATGTTTATCGAACTGGATAGAGCTGATCGAATTTTTCTCATAGAGATTCTGTACGCGCTTGAACTCTCGCTCGGTAGCTTTGAGTTGAATTTCAGCGAGAGCGAATTTCGAATCCGCTTGCTTGCGGAGCAACTCAAATTCGCTCAGGCTGACTTGTGTGGCTGAATATTCAATCGCGAGTCGGGCGGTGTCCAAAACAGCGATGGTATCCCCTTGCTGGAGCTCCTGCCCTTCTTCAACATAGAGTGAGAGGATTTTACCGGGCTCGATGCAGGACACGTTCACGACTGTCGCCTCGAACGTGCCGGTACTGTCCGGCACATCCGCCTTGCGCTGACATCCCGTAATATCAAACCCGATAATAAGAAAAAAAATGAAAATTGCTCTCACGAAATTCTCGCTTGATTTTATATGCTTGCCCGGCGATTTAAGTATCTGGTAGTGCCGCACGGCAGTGCGCTCCCAAACCGCAATGGTCATGAAAGGGTTGAATGGGTCATAGACCACAACTGTCACGAAGTTTCGTAAACTGGCGAAAAGGGTGTTTTCCCTGTAGTATCGGTTACTCAAGCGCACTGCCGTGCGGCACTACCAGACCATCAACTTATATTGAGACGGTTTTGGTCGTTACCGAAACATCAGCCGCAAATCACCGAAGAAGCGCGTTTGCGCGTCGAGGTTGTCGGGCGGCATATAGTAACTCGCACCGCCTGAAATACGGAAGATAGAAACATCTAAGCGCAAGCTTCCCGAAAACACCGGCGTCTCCAAATACGGATAGAGGACTTTCTCCAATTCGGTTTCCATCAAGCTCTTATCGGAGCTGTGCTTAATGTGCTTCCGAGCAAGGAGCGTGTTGTGAAATTTTAAATCAAGCAGCAGTTGTGAAATCCCCGCTCATTCAAGCGGCGCCCAACGAAAGTTAAATGTCTGACTAGTCTGCGCCAGTCCAGCGACACCTTCAATGATACTGTTTCCCGAAGAATCCCGCTTGAAATAATCCAAATTCGGTATCGGTGTGATTCCCAAGCTCGCAACAGCTTGTCCGGTCTCCGAGAAACGAAAGACAACCGCGCCCTCAATCTCTCCCGCATTCTCGTATTCGAAGAAATGGTCGTAATCGCTGATTTCGAGATGTTGTTCGGAGTTTCCGACCCATGCGGATACTTTCATCCATGCGCCGAATTTTTTCATCGGACCATAAGCTGCCATTTTATCCACACCGAAACGCGCGGTAATCTCATAACGCGACATATCCTGCAGCGTAGGCTCGTTGAAGTCGTTTTCATTCCGCGCGCTGCGATTCACATCCCAGAACGGATCGTCACGATAAAAAGCTCGGAATCCTCCAAACAGGAAAAGATTTCTGTCCCACGCGGGAATCCAGAGCGCTTCAAAAGACGTTCCTAAAAAACCGGGCGAGAGCGTATCCACTTTCCACGGTGCCATCTCGACCATGAATCGCAAGCCCACGCGAGAACGCACATCCTGCCGACCGCTGACCCACGGCGACCAGACCGAATAATCCCATTCGTTTCCCGCGCCGAGCAAAAGCCGCTGCCGCGAAGCGTTGCGCTGTGTGTTGTCATAGCGCCCGCCGATGAGTCCCAGCGCCGTGCGGTAATACATCGAGCGCGGAGGTTCCAAAAGCTCCGAAGGAATATAAAGCGTATCATGAATGACAACCGTGTCCACGCGCCAGATGGTATTCGTAATCACGACCGTATCAATCGGTGTCGGCTCCGGCGGCGGGAAATAGATTCTCACCGAATCAAAATTCCACGCTGTCAGCGAAGCGCCGGTCAGGGAGAATTTAAACGTCCCCTCGACATCCGTGCCATGATAACCTTTGTCAATCGCGCGCGAAAGTCCCGCTAAAAGTCCGTAGCCAAGCGCTCGCGAGCCGATAGTCTGAGAAGCCAGCGTATCGAAATAAGACGCCTTGCGATGAGTTTCATAAACCGCGACATTCACTGGCACCGTAAAGCTTCGCAGCAGTGAATCGAGGGTCGGTGAAATCGGACGAAGACGCAGTACCCGTCCAGACGGATATAGCAGCACGACGTCCGCTTCATCGAAACCGTCGTTCATAATGTCAACGAGCAAAAGCCGCTCAATCGCTTCGTCGCCGAGGATAAGCTCGCTGCGAAATTGCTCTATCTGCATAGGGCTTGCGATTCGCTTTATCGTTACATTCTGGAATTCGACATCGCTTGCTATCACGAGCGACGGCACAGCAATGCAGCCCAAAAACAGCGCCCAAAGTAATCGTTTCAAAAGAAAACCTCCCACAGTTTCACAATCATCACACCATTCATCATCGTATTATCTACTCGTAGAATTCGCTTCGTTTATCGTCCCCAGAGCGTCGCGACATTTTCGCATCATCTCCCAATTCGATTGCTGGCGATACGCATCTTCCAAAATCGTATACGCGGTTCGAAGCTGCTCTTTCGTCAGCGGGAAATCCAGCGCTTGCGTTGCGAACGTCACCGAGCGCGCCGGATCATTCGCGGCAAGCCGGGCAAGTTCGATATAGCACGCGCCTTGTCCGCTCCATGGAAATTTCGTCCCCTGCAAATAGTACGACAACGCCGCGCGCAAATCCTTTTCCCCTTCAAGCTTCTGCGCGTGGCCGTACAACATTTTCCCGTAGCTCTCCCAATGATCTTTCTCCGTATCGGGATATTCGTCCAGCAGTTTCTTCAGCCGCTCCAGTCCCATGACCGGATCGAATTCCGTATATTCCAGAAGTGCCAGTCGCCACATCAGCTCCGCGCGCACTTTTTTCGTGCGGGCAACTTGAATGCCTCCGACATATTCGCGGCGCGCATCATGATAACGCTCTTCCCGTTCGGCGTGGAACGCCTCATCACGATACTCCGCCGTGCGAATGCCGCCGTTGTCCCAGCTTATCCATTTGACCGTTTGCAAAATCTGAGCACTGTCTTCAGCCAAAGCGAACGGCAACGCTGCCTGGAATGTCGCGAGGGCAAGTCCGTCCTGATAGGTGCGCGTGTAAGCATCCGCCAAGAAAATGCGATAGGTGTTCGGCAAAGACACGTCTTCGCCTTCGGTCAATTTATAGACATCAATGGCTTTATTGAATCCCGTAATCGCTCCCTCGTAGTCTTCCGCCTGAAGGCAAGCGTAGGCGTAATTGAACCACAAGCGATGATCGCCCTTCCGGGTTTCAACGACCGTGCGATAGACTTGAGAAGCTTCTTCCCATTCCTGCAGGCGGTCGAGTGTCGCGGCGAGCCACAGCGGAGGATCCGGTGACTGCGGCACGAACTCCATCGCGCGGCGGAAATGCTTGGCGGCGCTGCGAAAAGCGGTTTCGCTGCGAACCTGCTCTTCCGTCGCGGGAGACATTACCGTCGTATCTCCGAGCAGCGAGCGCACCTTTCCCAACAAACCGCGAGGTCTTGTCTTTGACACATCAACGATCTCGATTTGCGCAAGCGAATCAGCGGCGCGGCGCAGCTCCTCGCCCGTTTCGAAATCTTGACGGCCTCGTTCCATCTCGTGCTCGGCCATGCGTTCAGCTTCGGGCGTGCCGTAGAGCGCATCTGCGAGTGTATCCGCTTCCACTGCTGTTGTCGTATCGACTCCCTGCGGCACAGCCGTCTGCCCACGCCGACCCGCCGCGCAGCCACTCAGCAGTAGAAACGCGAACAGGAGCGTAACCGCTGTACAGAGAACAGCTTCAAATCTATTTCGCATATTTTCCCCAATCAATCGTCATCATCTTCTTTCCCCGCCGAGGTAAATCCTATTTCAACAGCACCATCTTCTTTGTCGTCGTGAAATTCCCTGCCTGCAGACGGCAAAGATAAATCCCCGAAGGCAAACCTGAACCGTCAAAAACAACCGAATGGCTACCCACAGACTGAACATCATCCACGAGCGTAACGACTTTCCGCCCAAGCAGGTCAAAGACTTTCAGCGACACATGATTCGCTTTTGTCAGGTCGAAGCTGATTTGCGTGGATGGATTAAACGGATTTGGGTAGTTTTGATGAAGCGTGTATTTGTCCGGTAGAGGATTCTCAAGAGGCTCAGTAGCCAATTCCGGCCCCGTCTTCACCAGCCAGAAATCCCAATCGCCCGCCCCGAAGGAATGGGTCCATCCCCCAAGAATATAGCCGCCGTCGGTGGTCTGCTGAACCGACAAGCAATAATCATCATCACTCCCCCCAAAGGTGCAGCTCCACTCCTCTGTGCCACTGGTGTCCGTCTTCACCAGCCAGAAATCAGCATCGCCCGCCCCGTAGGACTCGGTCCATCCCCCAAGGATATAGCCGCTGTCGGTGGTCTGCTGAACCGACGAGCAAACATCATTGTTGCTTCCTCCGAAGGTGCGACTCCACTCCTCTGTGCCACTAACATCCGTCTTCACCAGCCAGAAATCATTAGAGCCCGCTCCGTAGGACATTGTTCCCCCCCCTAAGATATAGCCACCGTCGGTGGTCTGCTGAACCGACTTGCATTCATCAAAATTGCTTCCCCCGAAGGTGTGGCTCCACTCCTCTGTGCCACCGGCATCCGTCTTCACCAACCAGAAATCACCATTTCCCACGCCGAAAGAACAGGTAGTTCCTGCCAAAATATAGCCACTATCGGTGGTCTGCTGAACCGACTTGCAATAATCAGCACTGCTTCCCCCGAAGGTGCGGCTCCACTCCTCTGTGCCATTGACATCCGTCTTCACCAGCCAAAAATCATCAGAACCTGCCCCGTAGGACGAGGTATACCCCCCAAGGATATAGCCGCCGTCGGTGGTCTGCTGAACCGAATAGCATTCATCCCAATTACTTCCCCCGAAGGTGCGGCTCCACTCCTCAATACCGTTTGCATCCGTCTTCACCAGCCAGATATCTTCATCGCCCGCCCCGTAGGAATTGGTTCTTCCCCCAAGAATATAGCCGCCGTCGCTGGTCTGCTGAACCGAATGGCACCAATCCCAACCGCTTCCGCCGAAGGTGCGGCTCCACTCCTCTGTGCCACTAACATTCGTCTTCACCAACCAGATATCTTCATAGCTCGTCCCGTAGAACGTGGTACCTCCCCCAAGGATATAGCCGCCGTCGGTGGTCTGCTGAACCGAATAGCAAACATCAGAGTTGCTTCCCCCGAAGGTGTGGCTCCACAGGCTGTCTGGCTGGGATATAGCTGCGCTTGTCGCCAAAAGAATTGCACAAAGAATTCCCCATACTGTTCTTGCTGTCATGATTGGCCTCCAATTGTTATGAAGCAGAGAATATAGGTTCTCACCGAGGTATAGCGTGAGCGCGCCCGGTATAGAAGCATTCAGACGCTTCTATAAAAAGCCATCACCTCGACGCGTTCGCTCCGAAAGTGATGCCTTCCGACTGCATCCACTCGTGGAAGACAGCGTAGAAATCGCGCGTTCGTTCCAACGTCGGCCTATCGCGGACAGCGACAATAGCCGATGGTCCGGCAGGGCTTTGCGTCACACGGCCTAATCCCAAGAACTGACTTCTTGAACGAAAATCCGAGTCCGCAAGCAAAATCGCCGTTTCGCCCCTCACGAGGAAGAGTTTCAATTGGTGTTCTATTTCGGAGAACTGCACGTAGATGTCCCATCCCTGAAAGCGCGCCCGGCCTGTCAAGTAGTCCTGCTTGGTCTCCAGATAGTTCATCACAACCGGAGCGAAGTTCGCCCCGCCCTGGCCATGCAGCCAGCGCAGCAATCCCCCCAGAACCGCTTCATCCACGATATCATCGCCGATGCTCAAATCGTCGGACGTTTTCTTTGAATCACTAAGACCGGCGGGACTCGTGTATGTCTCGCCCTTGGCCAATTCCGGAAGGTTATACTCCGGCGCTTTTTCATCATGGGAAATACCGACCTGAGGCATGGCTGCCGTCGGCGCATCGGTCGAAGGGCCTGTATAGGAGGGTTTGGACGCATCCGGCAGGTCGCGGCCTCCGCGTCCCTGATAGACCTCGCCTCGCGTCGGCAATTGTCCCGGAAGCGCCATCGGCAGATGACGTTCGCCTTCTTCGGCTCTCCGGGTGACGATTTCCGGCAATGGCGCGGCTTCGGGTTCCATCCGCGGCTCCCAAGTTACCGGCTGGTCAAGCGCACGGTCAAGCAACCCGAATTCGGCGGGTTCGGCGGGTGTTCCGGCGACTTCGATATTCGCAGGCGCAGGCTGAGCTTCGGCGGGTTTTACCGAAATTGAGGGCGCTGGTTTCCC
>CBDVDL010000020.1:0-14551 GCA_965372735.1 uncultured Alphaproteobacteria bacterium
GAGGCACACAAGTTCGGTGTCGTTTCGCAGGAAGGCGGGGAACTCCTGTCGCGTTTCTTTGTTCTGCGAGACCGGAAAGTGCGAGAAGTTATCACGCCGCGAACACAGGTTGTCGCGGTGGCAAAAGACGATGACACCGCGCTGGTACGGAAGCGATTTATCGAGTCGGGTCATTCGAAACTGCCGGTATATGATGGAGATTTGGATCATATTATCGGCTATGTTTTAGCGCGCGAATTTTTGGGAGCTGTCGAAAATATAAGTGATGTGCTTCAGCCGATTGATGCGGTGCCCGAAACCAAGAGTGTTAAGGAGTTGCTGCAGAAATTCCGCGAGGACAGGCGGCACATGGTGGTTGTCGTCGATGAGCATGGCGGCACGGAAGGTATTGTGACGTTAGAGGATGTTTTGGAAGAGCTCTTAGGGGAGGTGGAAGATGAATTTGATCAGGCGGGGCCGATTTGCAGGCGTATGGGCGCGGGACATTTCCTTGTTTCCGGGCGGGCGGAACTCGATTTGATAAAGGATGTCACAGGGATTCAATTCCCGTCCGGCGATTATTCGACGCTCAGCGGCTATATATTGACGGAACTTGGGCGGATTCCTCAGACGGGAGAGGAGCTGCTGAAGGGAGGGTGGCAATACCGGGTATTAAAAGCGGATGCACGGCGAGTGATTGCGGTACGGATTGCGTCTGTAAGTGATAAAGAAACTGTTAGATAGAATAAGTGCTTGACTTTGGGGGTTTTGGTGATTATATTGTTAAATTATAATGACGCGGGGTGGAGCAGTCTGGTAGCTCGTTGGGCTCATAACCCAAAGGTCGTAGGTTCAAATCCTACCCCCGCTACCAATGAAAAACCGGTCTCAGACGAGGCCGGTTTTTTTGTATCTGTACCGGGCACGCGAGGACGCATGCCGCGGCGGGTAAAATTTCTTTGCGCCGTAGGGATAGGTCTGTGACCTGTCCGTAGTGACCTGCCTGATGAATGCGATATGGAGGTCAGGTCACAGACGCTGACCCTACGCCATTTCGTGAACTATTTTAGTAATATCATTTTTCGGGTCTGAACGAATCCTCCAACCTCCATTTGGCAAAGGTAGAGGCCGGAAGGGAGGTTAGAAGCGTTCCATGTGACTCGGTAGGAGCCGGCGGAAAGCTGCTTATCAATTAGCTGCGTGATTTCTTGTCCAAGTAAATTATAAATTGTCAATCGAACTTGACCTGTTTGAGCAACATCATAATGTATCGTGGTTGTCGGGTTGAAAGGATTCGGCCAATTCGGATGAAGCTGATGCACTGTCGGAAGTGTTGCAGCAGAAGGCTCGGCGTTCGTTTGGTGATAGTAGAAAGCGCCGATATCGCTTACGCTGCCGTCAGGATCATAAGATATATTCGGGTCTCCGGCATCGATGCAGGGAGAGGCTGCAAGAAGATGATAATCATCCGCCGCAGTGTCTGCAAATGCCGGGTTGAGGAAGATATTGGAATGCTGATCACAGGAGTCATCATTGGCATTGGTGGTGGAAAGCACTCCGATATTCGGCGGCCCGTGAGAGGGATCATCATCCAAAAAAGCGATATTCCCGCCGCTGTTGCCGAAGATATCGCAGTATGTGAATTGGCTGTTTTCACAATGTTGGTCAAAGTAAAGACCGCTGCCATCCGAAAAAGCGATGATGGTACTGTTAAAAATTGGAGAAACCCATTCGCAGGAGACTCCGCCGCCGCATTCTTGAGCCGAGTTACCGCTTAAGGTGCAGCGAGTGAAATCAAGCCCGGAAAAAGAGCAATACACACCGCCGCCGCGACTCTCGGCTGTATTATCACTTATTGTGCAATTTGTGAAGCGCATTTCATAAGCGTCATAGCCATGAACGCCGCCTCCATATCCAGCAGTATTGCCGCTAATCTCGCAGTCTGAAATCGTCAGCCATGATTCATAGCCTGCGATTCCACCGCCGTGATTTGCCGAGTTATAATGTACAGTGGAATTTATAAGGGTAAGTCCGGAACCCGCCGAATTCACCCCGCCGCCACACCCACCAGCGATGTTGTTGCTTATATCGCAGTTTGTGAAGGTTGCTATCGAGTAGTCGTACAATTCCACTCCGCCGCCATCATCGCCAGCCGTATTACCGCTGATGATGCAATCTGTGAAGGTAGGGGAAGCTCCCGTGCAAAAGACGCCGCCGCCGCACCAACTACTTGCCTTATTATCGCTGATAATACAATTTGTGAAAATCGGTGAACATTGGCTGCAATAGATTCCGCCGCCTCGGGAAGCCGCGCGATTGCCGCTGATGACGCAGTTTTCAAAGACAAGTGATGAAACTCCTGCACACCATACTCCACCACCATATCTTTTAGGTCCGTGGGGTTCATCGTCGGTTGCAAGGCCTTTTTCGATGAGACAGTAAGACAGGCTGGCGGAACAATTGGAATCCATCAATCGCAGCCCGCGCCAACGGTCGGGATTTGCTATGGTGTCGGTCGTGAAAATGATGGAGTCTCTTTCGGTGCCCTCGGCCAGAAGGATTCCGTAAATCCAGAATGGATAGGGACCGTCGAAGTTGAATGTCGTTCCGGGAAAGAGTGTCAGGCTGCGGTCGGCTTCCACATAAATGGTGTCAACAACATGGAACACGCCGGGGCCGAGAGTGCCGCTTAGAGGCCCGGAAAGCTGTCCAAAGCTTGTCTGAATGAAGGCCAGGGTGAGTAAAAGGGCGCAAAACTGTTTCATAGTTGCCTCCTCAAAGGTTTTTGCATCCATTAATGCCGGGCACACGAAAGCCGTGCCTTGGCGAGACTTTATTCTTGGTCAGGTATTCGCGCACAGGTTACATACAAATCCCGTGTCAAACTATTTAGCCCCTGCTTGATTCATCCTCATTATAGGGAAAGTTTTCATACGAATCAAGGATAGTCTTCAATCCTGAGAATTTATTGTGTCATGAATTATGTTGTGGAGGGATAGTTTTGTGCATTTGAAGCACAGGCTGTGCATATATTGCGCGAGAAAGGGCAAGAAAAATTTGTTTATTGTTTTGTTATTATTGTAATTATACAACAGGCATAAAGGTTGCCGATACATAATATGGAAGGGATGATCTTTTGCAGATTCCTCTGTGGGACTCTTCCGTGGCCGATTGTAGCTTAGAAAACGCGGCTCTCGGGCGTGATTGGCCGAATTTGGACAAACAGAAGGCTTCCAGGACGTTCCATTTCTCCTGAAAAGCTACTTTGAGCGGCTTGCGGCGGGGAGAGATGTCGGCACGATGAGCTTTGATTCAGCACCTGAATGCGTCGAAGCCTTCTGTTTTCCATGATTTTATCGTTAAAACAGGTTTACATATTGAGTGCGGTCTGCATATTCCTCCAGCACGGCTGCCTCTCATACCCGACGGCACCGAAGGTTAAGCCTTCGGTGTTCTCGTATCGGGAGTTGACTTTTTGAGAAAGTTCATTATATTAAGTAGTTCATTAGCGAAGAAATTGCTGTTGATATAAATTAGTCCCACACGACTACCTGCAAAATTACTTGCCGGGCATCAGGCCCGAAACATGTGTATTCCTTTCTATCTGAGCACGGTCGGCTGCGGTGTTTTTTCCGACCTTGTATTTCAAAACGCTATTTAAATTCCGTATTTGAGCGGTGAGGGATAATTATATCCCTCGCATTTGGTCGCTTTTATAAGTGGTGAAATTTATCGCAAATCCCGCGGACCCCGTCATATTAGAAGGACGTCCCGCAAAAAGCTTCCTTGTTTAGTGGAGAAAAAAATGTCAACCTATCAGAAACTCACGCCCCCCAGAGAAGGCACAAAGATTACGGTCCAAAACGGCAAGCTTGTCGTTCCTGATGATCCTATCATCGCATTTATTGAGGGTGATGGAATCGGCCCGGATATTTGGAAAGCCTCCAAACGCGTCTGGGACGCGGCGGTTCAAAAAGCATACGGCGTCAAGAAACATATCGTCTGGTTCGAGATATTCGCCGGTGATAAGGCTGTAGCGACGTATGGGCCGGATGTTTGGATGCCGGAAGATACGTTGAAAGCTATTCCGGAATATGTCGTCGCTATTAAAGGGCCGCTGACGACGCCTGTTGGTGGAGGCATTCGGTCGCTCAACGTGACGCTTCGTCAGAAGTTGAATCTGTACGCTTGTATTCGCCCGGTTCACTGGTTTGAAGGTGTTCCTTCGCCGGTCAAGCGTCCTGATAAATTGAATGTGATTATTTTCCGTGAGAATACAGAGGATGTCTATGCTGGGATCGAATGGCAGGAAGGCACCGATGAAGTAAAACAGGTCTGGGAATTCCTGACGAAGACGATGGGAAAGAGTATCAGGCCGGATTCCGGTATCGGGATTAAGCCGATTTCGCGCACGGGGAGCTGGCAGATTCAGCGCAAGGCTATCAAGTACGCAGTCGAGCACGGTTTAAAATCGGTAACCTTTGTTCATAAAGGCAATATTATGAAATTCACGGAAGGCGCGTTCCGTGATTGGGGTTATGAACTCGGGCGCAAGGAATTTGCGGATGTCACGGTTACCGAGCAGGAATTATGGGACAAGTATAACGGCAAACTCCCCGAGGGGAAAGTGTTGTTGAAAGACCGAATCGCGGATTCGATATTCCAGCAAGTTCTGCTGCGTCCGGATGAATATGATATTCTTTGTACGCCGAATTTGAATGGCGATTACATTTCAGATGCCTGTGCGGCGCAGGTCGGAGGTTTGGGAATGGCGCCGGGCGCTAATATGGCGGACTTTGTGGCGCTGTTTGAAGCGACGCACGGCACGGCTCCTAAATATGCCGGTAAAGACATGGTCAACCCGGGCTCGCTGATGCTTTCCGGTGTGATGATGCTGGAATATTTGGGATGGCAGGAAGCGGCTGATTTGGTCACTAAGGGCATCAAAACGACGATTAAGCAAAAGCGCGTGACGTATGATCTTCATCGGCAGCTCGAAGGAGCGACAAAGCTGAAGACCAGCGAATATGCCAGTGCGATTATCGAGAATATGTAATCTGTACCGGGCATGCGGGACGCATGCCGCGGCGGGCCATCCGGGTGAATCTGGAGATTCACCACGGCGGAGCTGAACAGATAGTCGCAGTTGGATTTTTTTCATGGGGGATGTTATTTGGATTTCTTAAACAGGTTTTATTAGAGAGAATCCCGAAGGTGGAGGATCAGAGGATGAACCATTGGCGAAGGGTCGTCGCTGTGGTGGTTTTCAGTGGCGTTTTGTTAGTCCCGCTGATGGGCTTCGCGGCCAACGTCGGCAAAATCGCCGGTCGGATTATAGAGAGAGGTTCGGGCGAAGGAGTCATCGGAGCGAATGTTATCATCGTGGAAACCCAACAAGGGGCTTCAGCGGATATTGATGGCAACTATGTGATTCTGAACGTGGCTCCGGGGACCTATGAGGTAAAGATATCGGCGATGGGATATCAGGAGCAGACGCACACGGGTGTCGTCGTCCAGTCTGATATTACCACAAACTTGAATGCCAAGATGGGAACGGAAGCCATCGGTATGGAAGAGGTCGTCATTGTTTACGAGAAGCCTTCCGTACAGCTTGACGTGGTGTCGAAATCGACTCGCATCGGTGCTGAAGAACTTGCCATGCGTCCCATCTCGAGTGTTGAGGATGTTCTGAAGACACTGCCCGGGTTTAAGGTTGACCCGGAAGGCGCTTTGCACGTGCGCGGTGGTCGCGGGCATGAGGCGCTGGTAAAAATTGACGGTCTGGATGTTCGCGATCCGCTTGTGAACTCTGGAAAGAATCTTCTGAATCTTTCGGCGCTGAATATCGAGGAAATCGAGGTGCTGACGGGCGGTGTGAGTGCGGAGTACGGCCAATTCCAGAGTGCGCTGATTAACGTCACCACGCCGGAAGGAGATGCCAAGGAATACAGCGGTTCCATCGAATGGAAAACCGACCGCATTGCGAAGAAATCGAGTTTCCATGCCGATGAATACTATTATTCGCTGTCGGGTCCCGTTCCCTTTTCGGAGTACCTTTTTGGAAAGAAGATAACGTTCTTTACGACGGGTACGGCGAATTTGGAGAATACGTACACGCCTTATTCGATTCAGCGCGAGCCGAATGATTACCTTGGGTTTGGATTCGATATTCCGGAACGACAGTCAAATTCCTATAATACATTCTGGAAATTCACGTACCAGATTGATCCGATGAAGAAGCTGAATTTTTCATGGAGTCGAGATTTCTTCCTCTGGGACATCTATCCGGACGGCGAGGCGGCGATTGACGGCAACTACGGCTGGCAGTACAAATATAATGTAGAAAACCGGCCGTGGGTAAAGAACATCCGCCAGTCCATGAATCTCAAGTTTTCCCATCAGATCAATCAGAAGACGGTTTATAATATCTCCTTGGGGAACTTCCGGACAAGTACGCTTATCAGCCCACGGAATAAAGCACCGGGTGAGTTTACCCTTCAGGATAATATCGAAGACCACAGCCAAATCTTTTTCGGTGACGCCGACGGAAATCAGAACGGATTTGCCGATGGCTATTGGGATGCGAACTACAACGGAATCTATGACGGAGACGGTGAAGGGTACGAAGATTTGAATCAGAACGGCCGATGGGATCGCGGTGAGGATTGGGTGGACTTGAACAACAACGGCATATATGACGCCGCCGAGCCCTGGATTGATCGTCCGAATTCGTCCGGGATTAACAATCCCGGGGTTTACGACCCGTGGGATCCTTTTATTGATTTGAACGGCAACGGTCATTGGGATGACGCCGAGCCGCAGCTTGCCGAGCAGGACTGGAACCATAATGGTGTATGGGATGGTGAGCGCTTTCAGGACGCCAATGGTAATGGTATCTATGATGGCTGGGGTGAAGGCTATGACGACATGGACCTGAACGGCCGGATTGATAAACAAATGCTTTTCACCGACAATGAAGATACGGCGGAACCTTTCAACGATGGTGATTTTTTCTACGACACCGGGGAACCCTTTATAGATACTCCGGATACCAGTGGATATTACAATGGTGTGTGGGATGAAGGAGAGGTTTTCTTTGACCTGCCTTCATCGTTTCAGGCACCTTATTATCCCCGGTATCAACCAACGCGCAACGGGAGATATGACGGGCCCAATTTTTTCTTCGACGAATACGAACTCTTTTGCATGCCGGCGAGTCAGGCGTATGGGATGGATCCCACCATGCCGGTTGTCTATTCCGGCAGACTCCCGCAGCTTCTGTTGGATGCCAGTCAAGATCCGTGGTGGCTGAATTTGCCAAGGTTGCCGGGTGGGGAATACGGTTATTTGGCGATGATTCCTCAGTGGTCCACTTGGACAAATCGGACACTGCATGACGAGAACGAGCCGATTTTCGATATTCCGAATAATACTTGGGATGAAGGCGAGGAGTGGTTCGGCGACTATAATGCCAACGGCATGCGCGATTTCCGCGACGATGGATTTTTGAATCCGGGTCAGTGGGATGCGACCTCCTTTTGGCATGACCGAACATCGAATGAATATTCGCTGAAAGTTGATGTGACCAGTCAGGTCAACAAGTATCATGAGGTCAAGAGCGGCGCCGAATTGAAATATCGCCGACTCGAGATGCAGTCGATTGAACAGCCTGACTTGCCCTATAATAATCCCGATGTGCCGCTGCCAGCGGGCAGCCCGTGGCCTGATCGGGGAGATATGCGGGATTTCTATGATCGTAAACCCTGGGAAGGAGCGTTTTATTTCCAGGATAAAATGGAGTTTGAGGGCATGATTGTCCGGGCGGGTGTCCGGCTGGACTTTGTTATTCAAGATCCGAATCTGCTTGAAGAGACGCAGAAGCTTCTTGACGTCAATCAGCCGGGAGCGCTTTTGGCAGAGCGGGGCCGGTATCGTATTGCGCCGCGTTTAGGAATATCGCACCCGGTCAGTGAGCGAGCGAAACTCTATTTCAACTACGGCCACTTTTACCAGACTCCGAGCTTTCAGTATTTCTACCGGTCGGCAACCGCCAACATCTCGCCGAACACAACGATTGGGAATCCCAATCTGGATTACGAAAAGACCGTGCAGTACGAATTGGGGGTTAACACACAGGTCACCGACTTGCTTGTGTTTGATGTCGCGGGTTATTATCGGGACATCTACAATCAGATCGGAACCGTGGAAGAACGCATCGGTCCTGTTACATTGAATCGTTACTTCAATCTGGGTTATGCGCGAGCACGGGGCTTCGAGTTCAGTTTTGAGCGGAAGTATTCCGATAACTGGTATCTGAAATTCAACTATGATTATTCCTACGCCTATGGTAAGGAATCGGCAGCGGCAGAGGGTTTACAGCAGCGCTTGTCCAATGTCCCGGAAAATCGGGACGAATATCCCTTGGGTTGGGACGAGACCCATTCGATTTCGACTTTTCTCACAGTGAATGTTCGCGAGACCGACCATCCCAAACCGTTTGGAATTCCCATTCCCAACGATTGGCTTTTGACAGTGGAATTCGATTATGGCTCGGGACTGCCTTATACGCCGTCATCCTACTTGGCGGGAATGTCTTCCAATCGAATCGCGACGAACTCCTATCGCATGCCGTGGTCGGAAACGACGAATCTGAAGTTCGACAAGCATTTCCGTTGGAGCGGACTGGTGTTCACCATTGGGACAGAGGTTTATAACCTTTGGGATAAACGGAATTGGCGGGCGATCTATACGGATACCGGGAATCCTTACGACAGCACGAATCCGGACAATCCGGATAATGCGCTGGAAGATCCATACAATACCGGGACAGATTACGACCACAATCCGCGCAATCTCAGGCCGCCCCGTCAGATATTCCTCCATTTCAAGGTTGCTTTCTAAGCAACGAGAGTCTTGAGAGGACAAAGGATTTTCATCGGATGAATGGCGAGTTTAAACAAGGAAGAAATTCGGAGAAGGAATGAAACGACTCTCTGTTTATTTCATAGCGGCTTTCCTGCCCGCACTACTATTATGGCTGGTTGGGTGCGAAAAGATAGAACCAATGCCCGAGATACCCCCGCCAACATATTTGACGGGAACTCCTTTGAGTCAAGCTGATATTGCCGGAGCTACGCCGTCTATTAACATCGACGGGAGTCCGTATGTTGTCGATGATGATTTGGTCATCGAAGAGGGAGTGACGCTGACGATTGATGCCGGCGTGGTGCTCATGTTCAAGGACTCTCTTGTTCTTCCATGGCTGAAGGTACAGGGCAAGCTGATTGCGGAAGGAAACGCCAACGATCCGATTAGATTTACGACGGCTCATACGAATCCCGACTATGGCCAATGGCGGGGTTTGGCTTTTTCGAATGAAACGGAGCAGAGCCTTGTCCGCTATTGCATCTTCGAGTTTGGGGCTTATTTCGATTTGGACACGGTATCGGAACGCGGAAAAGATGCGCAGCTCTACCCCGCAATGATCGCGATACGAAATTCATCACCGATTATCGAAAACAATATTATTTACCATAACCAGAACAACGGCGTTTTTGTGACGGGTGAGAACTCGTATCCGGAGGTACGTTACAATATTATCGTAGATAACGACGCTTCTGCGTTGCGCTCGGATTCGACTACGGCGTGGCATTTCTTTCCGGAGTACAATTGCGGCGCTGAGAACAGCTCGCTTGATTTTCTGATGTGGTCGGATTCTCTTTTCGGGCGAAAAAGGACTGTAAACGCCAATCTGGATTCGACGGATAGCTACTATAATTTCACCATACCGCCGCTGTTTGTGGATATGGAGAATGGAGATTTCCATCTGCAATCTTGTTCTCCCTGCGTGGATGCGGGGCCGGAGGGAGTTTCCGGACCGGGCGCGGATATCGGGCGAATCGATTTCGGAGTCTATCCCTATAGTCGAACCGCGGCGGAGCTCCGGGGTGTGCAGACCGGCACACTGGAGGCTGGAGCAACCTACCAAATGTCCTGCCATGTTCGCGTTCCTCCCGGCGAGACGCTGACGATTCCAGCAGGAACGATTATTAATATTGCCGGTTTTTTCAATTTCGAAGTTTTCGGAACGCTGCTCATCGAAGGGACAGCGGGCAATCGAGTGCAGCTCCGTTCCAGTAGCGCAGAACCCGTTAAGGGAGATTGGGGCGTCTTCGTTCTGTATCAAGATACGCTGCAAGCCCAGCCCAGTTCAATTTCCTATGCTGATTTTGTCTATTTTGACTATATGGAAGTCTATCAGGCCGGAGTTCGCTTTGACTATTGCACATTCAAGCAAAGTCGTCACTCTGGAGTTCGGGTGATTTCCGGATCGGATGATGGGTCGGCTCCCGTCACATTTGATCACTGTCATTTCGATGATTTAGGGCTATTTGCTGTTCAGGCGGAGCAGTCAACCGTCATTATTCAGAACTCGCTTATCGAAGACTGTATCGGAGAGGCTGTGGTCTTGATTGGAGAATCTCCTATCGAAGATGAAACCAGCAAGCTGACGAATAACATCATTCGCAACTGCGCCGTGACCGGTCTCGTTTGCCAGAATTTTGCTTCCCCTCAGGTCATCAATAACGTTATCACCTTGGTGGGGTACGGCGGGATTGATTGTATCAACAATTCCAGTCCAACGATTTTGAATAACATCATCAGCGCTTGCGGTCGTCCCGGCATCATAGCTCGCAATAGTTCTTTCCCGATTATCGATTACAATGACGTGTGGCAAAATAATACGGCTACTGATTCCACGTGGAATTATCAGGGAACCGTAGCGGGACCGAACGATATCAGCGCTGATCCCCAGTTTGCCGGCGATAATAATGAACTGGGCAGCGGCTCCCCGTGTATCAACGCGGGGCATATTGGTGCCGAGTTTAATGACTCGGATGGATCCCAAAATGATATCGGAGCTTATGGCGGCCCGAATGGCGGGACGATTGGTCCTTAAGCTATCTCAGTCCAAGATTGTGGGCAGGTAAAACGTTCATCGAAAAAGGGTTTACCCCAATGCTATCCAAGTAAAAAGGATAGGCACTTCGGGGGCATTCTATAGTCTGGCTGTCACTGCCGGAGGTTGAAAGGAAATGGTTCGATTTTACAGCTATTTGGTGATTTTTCTGGTCGGCTGCACGGCGCAGCTTTCCTTGGCGGCGCATGATACGTATCGGGGTACGATTCCTGAGAAAGGCCCGGTTCGTCCCGCCGTTACCAATCCGAACGTCCGGAATCGGGTGCATAATGCCGGGAGAATGTGGATGAACATCTCAAACTACGGCTATTTCGGCAATGATTCTCCCTCCCGCGATTCAGATGAGGATCCCTGTAATCCAGGTGTCTGGGCGCCTCAGTGTGAATTCCCCGGAGGATCGGGGCAGCAGTACCTGTTTCAGGCGGCACTCTGGATCGGCGCTCTCATTGTGGAAGATGGCTATGAAACCCAGCGGGTATCTGTAGGTCAGGACGGTTGGCATCAATTGAATGAGATGTATCCCGGAGAAGGAGCAGAGGACGGGATGGAAGAGCGCAGCACGCGCCCGGGTTTCTATAACTGCTTTGGGACTTATGTGTCTCATCCGGATGCAGTCTCAGACCAGGATTTTCTCTGCGCCTATTCCGATACGCTGACGGATCCCTTCTGGATAGATGAGGATAGCGAAGATGGACCGCATCGTCCTTTAGGCATAAAGGTTACGCAGACTTCTTATTCTTTCTCACAGAATTTTGCTCAGGATTTCATCCTCTTTGATTATGAGTTTGAGAACATCGCATCGAATTATCTGAAAAACCTTTATGTGGGATTATATGTCGATGCCGATATCGGCCATATAAACGAACAACCTGATTGGCATCAGGATGACATCTGTGGATTCCTGCGGTACTTCTACTTCGAAAGGCCGGATGGAACACCGGATTCCGTGGCGATTGATGTTGCCTGGATTGCGGACAACGACGGCCGGGGCTACAATGATCCTCCGGGAAGTTCGGATTTCCGAACACCTAATGTTGCGGGAACGCGCGTTATCCGGGGTCCGAATCCGCGCCTCGAGACATCCTTCAACTGGTGGATTTCCAACGGAGATGTGACCTTGGATTACGGACCTGCTTGGGAAGCCTATGCGTTGCGTGACAGTAACGGTGGAGGATGGACGGAACCCTATGGAACGCCGATGGGGGATGAACGGAAATATTTCGTGCTTTCCAACGAGGAGTTCGATTTTGATCAGGTCTATGTGGACGACCAGGACTATATAACGGCTCATCCGCAGATGTGGACGGATCCGGTAACGGGTCTTATCTGGCCCAAACCTTGGATGCAACCCGATGCCGCCAACGCACAAGACCTTGCCAACGGTTATGATACGCGTTATTTGCTTTCTTGGGGACCCTTAGGAGTTTTTGACTATTATGATCTTTCCGGACGACGCGTTTACCGGCTCAATCCGGGAGAGAAGTTTAATATGACTATCGCCTATGTTGCGGGCGAGAATTTTCATAATGTCAACAATCCACAGCCCAATCCAGATGATATTGACCCAAGTCTTTTTGATTTTACGGATCTTCGCACCAATGCTCGTTGGGCTAAAGTGGTTTATGACAATCCCATGCGCGACACCTATCAATGGGATTGGGGCAACGATCACGATGTGACCATTGTCGACGACGACGGCTCACAGGGAGACGGGATTCTGGAAACCGGAGATGGATGGTTTGGCGAGGATGTCGGAACAGATGGGCTTTACGGACTTATTCCGGCGGGCGCTGGGAGTGTAGCGGTCTGGTATTTTAACGGAACGACCGACCGCATATTTGCTGGTTATTATTATGGCCCGGATGTGGACGGAACGGAACGCAACGGTCGTATTGATCCGGTGAATAATCCAAATCTTCCCGGAGTTACCTCAGAGGATAACATCATCCCACCAGGTCTTGTCTATTCCCATCCGAAATACCGGTACTGGGATCAAGGTTGGATGAGTGGAAACGGCCGTATGGATGAAGGGGACGGGTTGCCGGACTTCACGGGACCGCCTCCGCCTCCCATTCCGGGTTTGATGCATCGCTATCCAAATACGCGCAATGCCTCTGAAATTATCGGAGGCATGGTGACGACCAGCGGGGCAACCGGGGGACTTGGGTTTGAGATTCGAGGCAACAACGTTATTATCCGGTGGTCCAAGAAACCGTCTGAAGATCCGAGCTACGTGGATCCGTTCTCATTGGTTCAGGATTTCGAGGGTTATGGCATCTATCAGTCGTCAGGGGATGAGTATTCTCCTTTGGCAATATACGATAAGAAGGACTGGGCTTATTTCGCCGTGCATAATGATTCCATGGCAACGGTTCCTCTTGAAGAGCCTATTCCTCCGGATGGGCAGTATTATAAAGAGATAAACGGAGTTCCCTGCGTTTGGGGACCTGTCGGGCCGAATACGGGGTTTGACGCCATTCAAATTGACGACTCGACCTATGAATATATCATTCCAAATCAGCAGCCGCTCTGGCCACGTCATTATTCCATCACGGCGTTTGACTTCGGGGATCCGAAATCGGGACTTGGACCGCTTGAGACTCCGGTCAATGCCAATGCGGTGATGCTGGCTCCCGCCGGGAATCCCGACAAGAAAGTTCGCGCGGTTCCGAATCCTTATCGAGCTTATCTTGATTATACCACGGAACATTCGACGGGGTTGTCGTGGGAGAATCAAGGGGATGGAACCGTTGACTTCTATCCTCAAACGGATCGACGGATTGAGTTTATCAATCTTCCGCTTAAATGTTTAATCCGAATATTTACGGTTTCTGGAGACCTGGTTGCGATCGTACCTCATAATGTAGCGGGGGATGATTCGCGGTGGGTCAGTGATTATAGTGAGAAATGGGATCTGAATTCTCGAAATGTCCAACAGGTTGTTTCCGGACTCTATCTCTTCAGTGTTGAAGACAAGACAGCGGAGAACAGCGGGCATTTGGAGATTGGCAAGTTTGTCATTATTCGCTAAGTTGGATACTTGCTTCTAAGGGACTTTGTATAGAGAGGAGTTCCCATGAGAAAATGGGTTCTTATTGTGGGCGGACTTCTCGGCTTGGCATTGCCTTCGTTGGTATGGGGGCAGGCGAAGGTGGGAACAGCCGGAGTGCAGTTCTTGAAAATCAGTCCGAGTTGCCGGGCTGTTGGTATGGGCGAGGCGTTCGTTGCGGTCAGTGATGATGCCAGTGCGATCTGGCATAATCCAGCCGGTCTCGTGCAGTTGGACGGCCCCGAGTTAATGCTCAGTCTAATTGATTACCCCGCCGGTGTTCAATACGCTTATGGAGGGATGTCCCATCCTCTTCCCAGCCTTAATGGTGCCGCAGCACTTTCGTTCATTTATCTCGGTACCGATGAGATGGAAGAGACAACCCCCGAACGCCCCAACGGAACGGGTCGAACGTTTACCGCCGGAGATTTAGCGATGTGCGCGACGTACACGCAGCGCCTGACCAATAAATTCTCGGTCGGGGGAACGATGAAGTTCATCAATGAGACTCTGGCGGACAAGTCGGCTACCGGCTGGGCGGC
>CBDVDL010000021.1:0-14434 GCA_965372735.1 uncultured Alphaproteobacteria bacterium
AGAAGACTTTCAAATTCTGAAACAATTCCAGCAACTTCATCAAGGGTAATAGTTAGACGAAGTATTCGATCTACTTGAGAGGTGTCTAACTTGTTTGTGTTACCACGAAGAGTGGGAAATTCGTGAATTCCGCGATTTTTTTGAAGGAAATCAGAAAATCTCTTGCTCTGTATAGATGGCTCTATAAGAAGTTTTTCAATAGTATCTCTTATGCTCTCGAGAGCTCCTCTCTTCGCAGGTGATGTTATTTTTCCCGATTTGGCTTCTACAACTAAAAGAAATGAATCAATGAGTACAAGAAGATCATTCTCGAAATCTTTCCTGACATTATCATCATGCCAGATGCTGCCACGGTAAACCTTTGCACTAGGAAAGGAGATAGTGAACATTCGCTCAATTTCATTCTCAAGGAATTTAGAACGTTGCTTCTCGTATTTCCTGTAAAGAGATTCTTCGCTCTTAATGACGTTTTGCATCAATTCAATACTGGAATTAAGAAATTGATTTGGAATTGGCAGGAAAAATAAATCCTCCTTAAGCATAATTAAAGGTTTTTCCCATACAGGATTATTCATGAAAAAATGTTCATTGTTTTCATTTTCCAATTCACCAAACGAAAGAGACCATTTCCTTAATACAGTTTTCAAGTTCTGTTCATCGACTACTCCGGGATATGCATTTTTTATATCTTTCATTGAGACAATGAAAATATCTGGCAATGCAAAGTCACTACAGCATATTAAGCGATTTTTGAAATCACGAAGAGATAATTGATATTCTTTCCCTATCGATAAGAATTCATCCGTTGGTAATGCATATTCTGGAAATGAGGTGTTGAACATTTCAAGGCAAGCAGACATTTCCTTAGCTTTCATTACAGGTCGAAAAGAATCTCGATGTTTACTAATGCGTTTTTCTATGATAGTGATTAGATTCATTATCATCTGGATTAGATTCGATATTCGAATACCCGTTTCAGATTCAATTTCATCTTCGAGTGGAGCGAATAAGCTAGTTAAGATGTGCTTGACCTGCTGCGGATATCCCCAATTTCGAACTGCTTGCGTCTGAACACGCATACTTTCGAGTACTGAAAAGCGGTGTCTTTTTTCTACTGGACAAGAAGAGTCTATTTCAGACATGCGGCGCAACTGAAATGCATATTGAGTGTTCTGCACAAGATTATTTAAAGAGGGAACATGTGGATGAAGAACTAATTCGGATGGATAGTCCTGCAATTGATGACAAAGGGCAAGAGCTTGGAGTAGTTCAACATGGAGATGGAGAATAGGTTTTTCTTTTGTGATTTCAGGATCTTTTCCGCCCAACAGTGTAAGGTCATAAAACGAATAATAGGAAAGCAACAAGATAGGATTTACCGAAAGGATCTCCTGCTGTAGTTTTTTATATGATTCATCAAATTCGTCAGAATAGTTTTCACCTATTGCTTCGAACATCTTATCGATCTCATCTTCGTTCATCTGGCTAAAAGGAGATGTGAATTTATGGTAAACTAATTTTCCTGATTGCCCTTTTGAGCCGTAGGAAAAATTTCGTTTTAAAGCCTTCTTTTTATGTCTCTTTTTGCTCATTATTGTATTCTTATCAAATATCTATCCCACTGTCACTAAAATCGCTCCGGCGACGCCGACAAGAATTGCAATCGTCCGTTGCAGGTTGATGGGTTCTTTCAAGAAAAAAGCGGCAAAGACAAAGAGAAAGATGTTGCTCGTTTGATTGAGCGCCGCGGCGATGGAAGCCTGAGCGTATTTCATCCCGCCCAGCCAGAGAATCATCGAAAGGTAAGCCCCCATGAAGGAACCCGAAAGCGTATATCCCCAGCCGCGCGACGATAGCGTTGAAGCCACGATGGCGCGCCGTGCAGGATGTACCAGCAGAATCAGCACCATCACAACGACAGATGCCATAAGCCGAACCTCGGTCACCCACAACAGCGGAGAGCGTTCGAGTAGCGGCTTTATCATGACGATTCCTACCGCCATGCCTACCAGACCCAATGCGCCAAAGGTAATTCCCAAAATTAAATCACGACGCGAAAGACCGGCTTGTGGTTTCTCCCTCGTGGCAACAAAAACGGCTGAGATAATCAGAAGCGTGCCGACAATCTGCAGCGGCGTCATCCGTTCCCCCAGCCAGAGAACCGAAAGCGATATAATCGACGGACTGTAAAGGCATTCCACGATAGCAGTCAGTCCCGCTCCCAAACGGTTGAGGCACATGAAAAAGAGCGTATCCGCGATACCGATACCGATAACACCGCTGGCCATAAGCAGAAGATATTCACTAACGGGAACATCACGAAACAACGTTCCGCCGAATAGCCAGATGGTCGGCAGCAGCAGCACAGACGCCAACGTATTCTTATACAGATTCAGCCCAATCGGATGAACCGTTTCTCCGCTTTTCTTGAAAAGGATAACCGCAATCGCCCATGCAACTGCTGCTCCCAAAGCCAGCGTCTGCCCGATATGAGATTGAATAAAATCCAAGAATCGCCTTTCAGTTCATTAATACCGCCGCGGCAAGGTAATAGTGTGCTCTACTTTGAATGGACTTAGTTCCGGCCGGGTTACGCGCGACAAGTTCATCGTTTGTTGTACGGTGACCTGCGCTGAACCCGGCTCGGCGAGTTAGTTGTTCGCCGCGGCATGCGTCCCGCGTGCCCGGAAAGAATTGACCTCTCAGTGACCTACAATAAAGACAAATTACATCTGATTTGCAAGTCATACGCGCACTTGCTCAAAACGCGCGGATTTTGTATATTTCTATGGACACAAACAATTATTAGGCAACTTTTTACTATGACTCCAAAACAAACAGCACTGACCCCGATTCACCAGCGCCTCGGAGCGAAGATGGTGGACTTCGGCGGTTTCCTGATGCCCGTCCAGTACACATCGATTCGAGCCGAACATCGCCGCGTTCGTACGACGGTGGGCGTGTTCGATGTTTCGCACATGGGAGAATTTGTCGTTCGCGGGCCGGATGCGGAAGCGTTTTTGAATCGGACAACCGTGAACAATGTCCGAAAGCTTCAGACTCATCAGGTACAGTACAGTTGCGCGTGTTATCCTGACGGCGGGATTGTCGATGATTTGCTCGTGTACCGTCTGCTGGATCATTACATGGTCGTGGTGAACGCGGCGAACCTCGATAAAGACTGGGCATGGTTCATGGAGAACAAACACGGCGACTGCGAAATGGAAAACATTTCCGATAGCTATTCTCTCTTGGAGGTTCAGGGACGCGACGCCGAAGCGGTCGTTCGGAAACTAACCACAGAAGATTTGGGCGCGATTCAATTCTACTGGTGCGTTGATAATGAAGTCGCGGGTTTGCGCACGTTGATTTCCCGCACGGGCTACACGGGGGAAGCAGGATTCGAGCTGATGGTCAAGAATGAAGACGCGCCCGCGCTCTGGGATGCGCTCTTCGACGCGGGCAAAGAATTCGATATCGAACCCATCGGTCTGGGTGCGCGAGACAGCCTGCGATTGGAAATGAAATATTGTCTCTACGGAAATGACATCGATAAAACCACGAATCCCCTTGAAGCCGGATTGGGCTGGATTACGAAACTGAAAAAAGGCGATTTCATCGGTCGTGACGCGCTGCTTCGAGCAAAAGAAGATGGCCTAAAACGCAAACTCATCGGCTTTGAAATCGAAGGTGCCGGTTTCCCGCGACCGCACTATCCGATTCTTTCGGGTGGCAAACAAGTCGGTCAAGTGACATCCGGAACGGTATCGCCGATGCTAAGTAAGGGCATCGGTTTAGGCTATGTTCCTGTCGAACTCAGTGACATCGGCACCCCCCTCGACATCGACGCTCGCGGCAAACTCCTCCCCGCCAAAATCGTCAAAACCCCCTTCTACGACCGTCCATATTAAATAAACCTCCCCCCGCCTGCGGGGGGAGATAGAAGGGCGTAGGGGCTGACCCATGTGTCCGCCCGTTACCTTTTCCCGCCGAGCCGGGTTCGACTACGTCTCGCCGAGGCAGATCCCCTGATCTGCCCGGAATGTACAACAGAGGCACAAACGACTATTGACCCACACCAAACCCTCCGGCAATCTGTAATACCGTATTCTTCAAAGAATTCAGAATACCAGAAAGATGAAATAAATCGCCTATTCCCTTGCAATTCCGAGCAGGTTGATTTATATTTATTGACACAGATTCATCAAATTCACACCAACTTTAACACAGGAGATAAAACCATGCGTCATTTACTTACTATCTTGTTTGTGTTTATTTGCGTACAAGCGAGCTTTGGACAGCTTTCAGGATCTTTAAGCGGCAACATCGGGCCGGGAATATATCATGTTATCGGAGACATTTCCGTGGAATCAGGAGATAGCCTCACGCTTCAGCCAGGAACGACCTTTCACTTCGATGGGTATTACCAATTTGAGATTTATGGAACGCTTTTAGCCGAGGGAACAGAAACCGATTCAATTTTTTTCACGACCGACACTTTATCAAATCCTGATCGTTGGCGGGTCCTTGAGTTTCGTAGTTTCACCAATTCTGGTGGTCAACTTGCCTACTGTGTCATTCAATTCGCCTACAATCCAAATGGCGTCGGAGCGGTGTGCTGCAACACCAATTCTTCGCCCAGCTTCACTAATTGCACAATCAGCGACAATATTACAATGAATGGTGGTGGCGTGTATTGCGGAAGCTCTTCGCCCACCTTCACCAATTGCACCATTAGCGGTAACTCAGCAGATGTCTGCGGTGGCGGAGTTGGTTGCGGCGGCTCGCAGTGTACACCCGTCTTTACGAACTGTATTTTGAGCGGCAACTCGGCAGGGCACCGTGGCGGCGGGGTATACTGCTCTTGGTATTCTTCTCCAACCTTCACAAATTGCAGAATAAGTGGCAATTCAGCAGGGGTGTACGGTGGAGGAGTGCGTTGTGAGGATGGTTTTTCAGGCAGCTTTACAAACTGCGTGATTAGCGGTAACACGGCGAATGACTATGGCGGTGGAGTGCACTGCGAGCACTCATCGCTTACCTTTACAAATTGCACCATCACTGGCAACTCTGCAACCTACTGGAGTGGGGTGTATTGCTATGCATCTTCACCAACTTTCAATAGTACGATAATTGCCCATGGGTGGGGATCGGGGTCAATATATTTCGATGGCAGCTCGGGAAGCCAGTTCGAGTATTGCGACATTTTTGATAATTGGGGCGTGCATATTGGTTTCAAGGATGGCAACCCAGCCCATGGGCCATCCAGCATTGGAGAGCTTGTCACCACCAACACCAATGACGACTCGTGCGACGCTTACATGAACATCTTCCTTGATCCGATGTTTGTAAACCCGGGAGAAGATTTTCATTTGGATGATTACAGTCCTTGTATCGGCGCAGCCGATCCCACAGATCCGCCTCCCACTGATTTTGAAGGGAATCCGAGACCCAATCCACCCGGTTCACTTCCAGATATTGGAGCTTATGAACACTGGCGCGATGTTCCATTGCCTGTAGAACTCACCACCTTCCAAGCATTCGCGGGTGATCGTCAAGTAACTTTACGCTGGCAAACGGCAAGTGAGTTGAACAATGATCACTTCGTGCTCTACAAACGCAAAACTAGAGAAGAAGATTTTGATAGGTTAACTGAAATTCCCGGTCATGGCACAATCGCCGAGCCGCACGATTATCAATTTGTAGATTCGTGGGTGCAGAATGGTATTGCCTACGACTATCAAATTTCGGATGTGGACATCTCCGGTGCGGAAACGATTCATCCGTTAATCATTTCCGCCACGCCCGGACGAGATGTTGTTCCGACAGAATATGCATTACACCAGAACTTCCCGAATCCTTTTAATCCGGTGACCACGATTCGCTATGATGTGAAAGAAGCCGGACTTGTTTCGTTGAAGGTATTCGATCTGTTGGGGCGTGAAGTGACGACGCTTACCTATGAAGGACATTCCGCCGGTGTTTATTCGGTTACTTGGGATGCTGCCGGGATGCCGTCGGGGATTTATTTAGCCCGGATGGAAGCGGAGGGATATTCACAGACCAGAAAGATGGTGTTGCTGAAATAAACATTCCGGGCAGATCGGGGGATCTGCCTCGGCGAGGGTTGTGCAATCCGGCCGGAATTCTTTAGCGCGCTTGACTCAGGGCCGATTTCATGTTATCTTATATCATTGTCATCTGCATTCATGGGGACGATCTGGTTTCGACGGGATGAATGGGTGGCAGAAGGTGCAGGCGGAGGCTGGGGCATCCTCCATAATCAGACCCCAAAAACACAAGTGCCAATAGCACTTATGCTCTTGCTGCCTAATAAATAGGTGGCACGCTCCTCACCGATTTGCGGGTTGATTGATGAGTCGAGCGCCATTTAAGACCCGCTGGCGTGCTTCAGTGTCGCGAGTTGCGCGCGAGATTTAGCGGCTGGCTCCTGATAGTTTTGTCGTTTGTGCGGCCTGGGAGTGAGATTTTAAACAAGCGAAGAAGCCTGTGGTACCGTCTGTGGTCCGCTTCTCGGACGCGGGTTCGATTCCCGCCGTCTCCACTAACCACTACTCATTAAGGGATTGGGTGTTTTCCAATCCCTTTCTTGTCTCGCTTTGATTCAAATCATCAGTCGCTGACTTTCTCCTGTTCAATTGCTTTTAGCAAGTGATTGCTGTAGATTATAATGTCTTAAAAATCTCAAATCAATTCAACTTGCCGCCGGAGGAAGATATGGCTGATGAAGCCCTTGGGCATGTTTGCCCGCCATCTGTTATAAAATGGTTAAACAGTCCACTACGCAAACTGCTTCAAAATCCCAAGAAGATTATGGGAGCTTATGTGAAGCCCGGCGATGTTGTCGTTGACTTGGGTTGCGGCGGCGGCTTTTTTTCTGTGGCATTAGCTGAAATGGTTGGTGAAAACGGACGGGTCATCGCGGCGGATTTGCAAAAGGAAATGTTGGATATTACCCGGGATTTCGCTGCGAAAAAGCATGTCTTGGAACGAATAACTCTGCATCAATGTCACGGCGAGGACATCGCACTATCCGAAGAAAAGGTGGATTTTGTTCTTGCTTTCTACGTGGTTCATGAAGTTCCCAACCGAAAAGAATTCTTGCGCCAAGTCTCGCAAATTATGAAACCCGGCGCGCGCTTTCTGCTGATTGAACCAAAGCACCATGTCACACCTTCAGAATATGAAGGAATCCTGAACGAGGCGAAATCGGCAGGATTAAAATTGCTGACGAACGTGAAACTCCCTTTCAGCCGAAGCGTAGTTTTTAGTCTGGAATCCTAAAAACCATGCACATTATAGGGATTATTTTGGGGAAGTGCTCGCATCAGGAAGATACTTCGTTCGCGCTGCGATTGCCGATAAAATTGAGACCATGCCCATCCTGTTGCTGAAATAATAGGAAAAGGTCTAAGATAAACCATCCCCGGTTATCTGTTAACTTGTAATCTGATTTTAATCAAAATTTAGGGATTAGATTTTTTCTAATCCCGTTTTTTTTATCAACAAAACGCATGTGCAATACGCGGGAGCGTATTGCCTAGTTTTAGATATTGGCGCCAGTGCGACTCTGGAGAGTCACAACGGCGCGTAGCTCACCAACCTTTCCTCATTTGCATACATCTGTCTAAACGGTTATCTTGATGATTCAAATTAATGTGAATACGACATCGTTCACCTTCGTAACATTTTTCAATCATGTTCCGCGCATACCCACCACCTAAAGTTGCCAAACTCATTCGCGAGTCCATCGGTTCGGAACTCCCCGAACATTTCGATAGGGGATTGACTCGTTCTATTTTCCGACGCGTTCTTGCGATGGGTTTGCCGTCCATGGCCGGTTTTATGTTGATGATTGTCTATGAAATCGTCGATATGTTCTGGCTGGCTATGATCGGCCCGGCTCCCGTGGCCGCCGTAACGATCTTCGGCTCTTTCCTTTGGGTGCTCGCGTCACCCAACATGGTTATCGGAGCCGGTAGTGTCGCGGTCATCAGCCGCCGTTTCGGTGAAGGAGATAAAACCCGCACCGAAAAATCTATAAAAAATACGTTCCTGCTCAAATTCGGAGCCGGATTCGTCTTAGGTTTGCCTGCGATATTCGTGTTAAAGCCTGTGCTGAAAATCATGGGCGCCGAACCTGATGTAGTGGCGTTCGGTATGTCGTATGGCGTGCTCCAGCTTTGTACGCTTGGCTTCGCGCTCATAAGTTTTTCAATCTATACGGCTTTCCGCGGCATCGGCAAACCTAACACAGCTCTGTTCGTCAATTTCGTCGGTACGGGATTGAATATGCTGCTCGACCCGCTCTTGATTTTTGGCGTGGGACCTTTTCCAAAATTAGGAGTCTTCGGAGCATCGCTGGCGACATCGATTTCCTATATCACGGTTGTTGTCATAGGCATGATTTTGCTGGCGAGGCACAAATCACCTGTCCAAGTGAAATGGTTGAAAGCTCCTTGGCCGGCGTTTTCGGAAATGCGGCAAATCCTGCGTGTTGGAGCGCCGTCGGGGATTAACGATTTTAGTTTTTCATTAGCGCAAATGGTCGCGGTTCGGTTAGTCACCAGCTATGGAACCGTGATTACGGCTCTCTTCGGCATGAGCAACAAACTTCTCCACTTTGGAGTCTATATTGTCGTTGGACTGGGACTGGGAACCGGAGCACTCATCGGGCAATTTCTCGGCAGCCGCGAACATCACAAAGCATGGCTTGCGGGCATCCTCTCGATTCGTCTGGCCGTTGCGCTCTTGTTTGTCTTCATGACGGCCCTGCTTGTCTTTGCACCTCAGATTGTCCGTGTATTTTTCAGTAAACCTGATATGCTCGAACCGGGGATAGCGATTCTCAGGATTATCGCGCTCGGTATGCCGTTCATCGGACTGCACATCGCCTCTGAGGAAGTATTCATGGGTGCCGGACAAAATGTTCCGCCGATGATACTCGGAATTATTTTTTCCTGGATGATTGTGATTCCTTCGATGTATTTTTTTGGCAATGTTCTTAACTGGGGACCGAACGGCTTGATGTGGGGTAGTTCTTTTGCTCACGTGCTGGGCGGATTCGCAGCGTATTGGCTTTTCCGGCGGGGAACTTGGCTGAAACATCAGCTCTGAAAGGAAGGAAGCTATCATGAGTTCTGTTCTGACTTCAAAAGACAATTTGATTCATGATTTCGGACTCTTGGCTCGCTTCGAACAAACCTCACCGCGTTGAAAACGCTGGAACGGAGCTCGCCGTAGGTATCGATATTTTCTCTCCGGGGCGAGATTTCGATTTTTGGACCAAGAAAAAATAACATTCCACGAGAGGACTTTCATTCGTAAAAACACCTATTCACGTGTAATTTTTTCCTGACAGATATTACGTAAGTTATTTGTTTTTGCCCCGATTGCTGAATAAAGCGGTCGGGGCATTTCTATTATGAATCGTTATTCGGATACGCTTAATTCACCTGTTGAACAGAAATATTATAGTAACACGAGCGTCAGACACGCTGATTTGAGTGAAATAAATTCCAGAAAATGAAATAGTGATTGAATCAAAGCCGAATATCTGATAGATTTATAGCAATCATTTTATACATTGTTGCAATCTCCTCTTGGGACGTTCGTAAAGAACTCTTTTACAGAGACGTATACGGCTCTGTGCGTGTGTATACGCGGGTGCATTTCGTCCCTTGAAGAAGGGGGGTGGTTTGTGCAGCCTTCCTTGTTATTATTGTGTGATCCTTGCTACAGAAGGAGACTTCCTATGAGAACGCCTGTGATGCGCTGGATTTTTGTTTTCACCGCTATGATTTTTATGAGTACTTTGACCTATGCGGGGATTGATGCGACAACCGCTCCTCTAAAGCCCGGACAGGGAGAGTACGAAACTCCCCTGCTTGGCAATCTGGATTGCACCAACGCGATTACCGTTTCATGCCCGGAGATTGTCTCGGGACAGACCATCGAATACCCGAACAATGTTTCTTATTGGTCGTGTGGATTCATTGATCCCGGCGGAGAAATCATCTATGAATTAACGTTCGAAACCGTCATGGATTTGACCATCACGATTCTCGAACAGACCGAAGGATGTATCGACGTTTATTTCATTGAACAATGCGACGAACAACCTTGCACCTGGATTGGATCGGAAACAGGAGATGCCCGGACCATTCATGATGTCGGCCCCGGAACTGTTTATGTCGTTGTCGATCGATGGATTGGCTGCAGCCCTGGCCCGTATGATTTTGAGCTTCAATTTGACTGCAATCCTCCGCCCCCTTCCTGCAATTATATCGGCCGCAGTACAGAAGATTTAGGTCGGCTTAATTGGTACGCTGATGGAGAATGGAGCTCCATCGACGGACTTATCTATCAGGTATTCCGAGGCGGCTTTCTCCCGGCGGCTCCCGACGTTGTCGTCTTCAATCCGACGACCGGCGATGTCGTGCGCACCTTTCAACTGAGCTTTACTACTGCTTCGCAGCGCGGAATCGCTGTGGATACCCGCAATGGAAATCTATGGATCGCGGGATGGGTCAATCGAATGATTTACTATGTTGACGATGCGGGCTCTCTGATTCACAGCTTTGGTCATGGGCCTTTCTATGCCGGTCTGGCATATGACCCGGACAACCAACGACTCTGGGCGGTCACAAACAGCGCCCCCGATAAATACATGGTCTATGACGTCAGCAATCCTTTAGAACCCACTCTCCTGTGGGGACCCACACTGGTACCTTGGCAATGCGGCGGTACATTCTTCGGAACTAATTTCAATGGCGCCGGTCTCGAATACAGTCCTTATTCCAATACCATTATTTTCATCAATCAGGATGGGGCGGCACAGGAGTGTTTCTATGATAACGGAGACGGAACACTGACGCCTATGGGCTGCTGTCATTTGTCTCCTCTCCAATGGCCTTGGGGTTGTGCTTTGATTGATGGCGCTTTTGGTGATCGTGGCGCTCTGTTCGTTACCAGTCTCGACGAATGGCCCTTTGGGCCCTGGCCGGTGGATGTGTTCGAAACCGTCTGCGATGCCATGCTCCCCGTCGAACTCTCGTCTTTCACAGCAACTGGCCGCAACGGGTACATTGACCTCGCCTGGACAACCGCCAGTGAACTGAATTCGGATTACTTCATTGCCTATCGCCGACAGACAACATCGACCTGGCGCGAAATCGCACAGATCCCTTCACAAGGCAACGGGACGTTTATGCGCAACTATGCCTACAAAGACGAAAACGTAAGAGTAAATCAGGAGTACGAGTATCTGCTCGCGGATGTTGACCTATCGGGACTTGAATCGCGGGCCGACAATATGATATGCCGAGCCACCGCTCTTCCGGAAACTCAACCTACGGATTTCGCCCTCTATCAAAATTACCCCAATCCCTTCAATCCGGAAACCACCATTCGCTACGACGTGGGAGAAGCCGGACTTGTGCAGTTGAAGGTTTACGATATTACAGGAAGACTTGTTTCTACGCTTGAAAACGGCTACGCTGCTGCAGGGTCTTATTCGGTTGTTTTCGATGGGAGTGAACTTCCGTCGGGAATTTATCTGGTTGTCCTGGATGCAGAACGTTTCCGAGCTGTGACGAAAATTGTTTTAGCAAAATAGATATTGTCGCACACTCCTCCAAGCGACAATTATTGACCGAAACCGCGCAAACTCTCCTTCCGTTTGCGCGGTTTTTTCTATAGACACTTCCCATACTGGCAAAACCTCATTATCAGAAAGATAGACAAAGCCCCGCTCTTTTACAGGCGGGGTTTTTCACGCCTTTTAGATACGAGAACGGCAAATTCATGACAAAAAGGGGAGGAGGAAACTTGTTACCTTTTCAAATATCTGCCGGATCCACGAAACACGAGTTCATAGTCGATTTTATCGCAATTACATAATAAACAATATGTCATTGTGTTTGATATGCTTTTTGCTCGATCTTGCAGGAAACTAAAAAACTTTTATAAATCAAAAAACCAATAGATTTCAGGAAATCTGCCTGTTATATTAATAGGTAGAAAGCACATCAATTTGACACAAACCGTTACATGTTGTTTTCTAAGGAGGTACATCATGACAAGTCTGGCAAAGGTTATTGGAGTTTGCCTTTTGGTCGGTGCACTCTCGACGGCAGCTTGGGCGATTCCTCCAATGATTAACTATCAAGGGGCGATGGTGGATACGAGCGGCGTCCCTGTGGACAGTACCTTATCTATCACTTTCAGAATGTGGAACGATCCTGTTTCTGTTTTACCCGGCGACCTGCTCTGGAACGAAACTCAGCCTGTCGTGGTAATTACCGACGGGCTTTTTAATGTCCTGCTGGGAAGCGTGAACAACATACCCCTTTCCGTGTTCGACGACGATAGCGTCTGGCTCGAAGTACAAGTGGGTTTGAATCCAGCGATGACTCCACGTCAAAGGATTGCGTCTGTGGCGTATGCGTTTCACGCTTGGTATGCAGATACCGCCGGAGTGGCGTTGATAGGTCCCGGTGTGAGTTACGCGCGCGTTTACACGGTGGCCGAGGCCGGAGGAGATTTCACTTCCGTGGCGGCTGCCATTGCGGCAATTCCCTTTCCCGGACCGCCCTATCTGATTCGAGTGATGGCAGGAACCTACAATGAGCCAGCTTTCACAATTCCAGGCAATGTAACCTTGCGCGGCGCGGGAAGGGACTGCACTTTTCTAGTCGTAAATGGCTCAATCACGATGAACCAACAGTCCGCCATGATCACCGGTTTTTATATCCGAACCAGCACTTCCGCCGTCGGAGGCATTGACGTTACCGCTGAAGGCATCACGATCTGTGACAACAGCATTACAAATCCCATAGGCGACGGGATTACGATCTCAGGCGACTGGAAAACCATCATCCATGATAATAAGATTCGCAACTGTGAAGGCTGGGGCATATTCGCTCAGGACGGTGCCGCACCTTTCATCCATGACAACTGCATCAGCGACAACTATTCTGGCGGTGTTCAGTACGACGAGGCGGGTGGAAGTCTCAGCAACAATAAGATTTTTGACAACAGCATGTATGGAGTCTTCTTGACAGGTTTGAGCTCCCGCGAAATTGTCCTGACCATTGACGACAACCAGATCGGCAACAACAATACAGGCATCATGTTGATGTTGGAGGATTCTGAACCCCGAATAATGGGCAATGAAATCCGTGAGAATTATGCGTATGGCATTGAGGTTGTCGCGGGGAACGCGCATATTGTCGCTAATACTATCTCTCGGTGCAACAGTGCCGGGATTGCCGTGGCTGGTGATATGGCGTCGGCGCACATTGTCGGCAACAACATCTGGGATAACCAAATGTACGGATTAGAATGCAGCGGGGGTGCCGTTGCTTTCAATTCCGTTGTCAGTTCCAATATCATCATCATGAATGGTCAGGATATTTGGTATCCGGGACTGGTAGCCCCACCTTTCACTTTCAACAACAACACTTTCGACTCAAGCCCAGGTTTTGCGCCCGGTCTCTACAATGTTGATTCAGGCGGGACAGCCATCGCGCCGTAAATCTGATATCCAAAAAAGAAAGAGAGGTGTTGAAAGTGAACAGAATAAATCAATTCAAAGGCGTTCTAACGCTGCTTATTCTTATGGCCTTTGCTTCTGTATGCTTTGGCCTCGGACGGAGCAGTGATGGGACTTTTACCATCCGGCGCGCGGTGCTGGATAATGCGGGTGGTGCAATCTCGGAAGTCCCATCCGGCGGGCTCTACACGATGAACAACAGCTTTGGACAACCATCAGCTATCGGAATCTCCACCGTGACAAACAACCCAGAAAAACTCTATGCCGGTTACCAGTTGCCGCTGATTTTGGGCGACGCGAACTCACTGACAAACTATCGAATCGTTGCGACACTGAATGTGCAGCTATGGTGGAGCAAAGTCCCCTGGGCGACAGGCTACCGTATCTATGCGAACGCGACGGATCCCTTCGGGCTCTATATTACAATAGGAGCGACCGCTGAGACGAAATACACTCATTCGGGAGTAGTTGGCATCTCGGCAAAACAGTTCTATTTCGTTAGAGCAATGCGTCCGTGGGTTACACCGTAAATAAAATCTACATTGCCTGCACGAAGCCCCGCTCTTTTTTGGGCGGGGCTTTTCTTTTGCGCGCTTGATAATGTCGGTCATGAGCCGTAACTTTGTTTAAAGGCGATTTCTTTTTTCGACCGGGTCAGGCGACTCGACTCGGCGATGTTTTACAAGGATACCCCCCTGCATCCCCCCGCAGGCGGGGGGAGATAAAATGAGTTTCGGAATTTATCTGCATATGCCGTTTTGTCGGCGGCGTTGTCCTTATTGTGACTTCTATAAGAAAGTTCCGCGCGCGAACGAATTGGAAACCTTTCCGAGTCTGCTCGAAAAGGAACTGCAAACT
>CBDVDL010000022.1:0-14413 GCA_965372735.1 uncultured Alphaproteobacteria bacterium
CTTATGGATTCCCGCTTATGCGGGAATGACATATGCGGCGTAACACGCAAACCTTTTTATAAACGGCACTAGTGCTTGATGGATTATTATTTCACTAATACAAGTTTCCGCGTCTGCATGAAATCCGGTGCTTGCATGCGGCAAATGCAGGACGCGGGAGCGTCCTACCTAGTGTGTATTAGTTGTCTATTTCAAAGAGGTGCTAATCCTGATAGCAAAGCGCGGCGGCACCCAAGACTCCAGCCATGTATCCCAGACCCGCAGGTAAAATTTCCACGCCTTCTCTCGCGGTTTCCATCGCATAACGAGCTACTTCCGCGCGCAGAACCTCGAAGAGATAAGGCGCATTCACGACGGTTCCGCCGCCGATGATAATCGCCTCGGGATTAAAGCAGTGAATCAGAGTGGCGCATCCCAAAGCCAGATAATGAGCCAGATAGCGATGGATTTCTCTCGCCTTTTCGTTTCCGTCCGCTGCCAATTCAGCCATGCGCATAGGATTGGGCAATTCTCCTGTGGGAAACAGCCGCGACGCTTCTTTGTCGAAAGCCGCGCGTCCGGCATAGGCTTCCAGATGTCCCCGTAGCCCGCAATTGCAAAGTGGCCCATCTTCGTTGATAAGAATATGCCCCAACTCACCGGCGGTACCGCGAAAGCCGCGAAAGACCTTTCCATCGATGATAATAACGCCGCCGACACCCGTCCCGACAGCCAGTCCAAGCAGGCACTGTTTTCCTTTGCCCGCACCCCAGAGAGCTTCCGCTAATCCGAATGCATTGACATCGTTATCGAGCGTCACCGGCAGTTCGAGTATTTCCTGAAGTTCGGAGCGGAGTGGCAGATTTTTCCATTCCGGGAAATTGGGGGCGGAGCGCAGCAATTCCCGCGTTTCATCCACCATTCCCGGTGCGGCGAATCCGACGGACGTGGGTTTGAGTTTGCTTTCCGCAAGAAGCCGGCGCGTGCTGTCGGCCAAAGCTTTCCGAACATCAGGCCAAAGTCGGCTTGCAGGTGTGGGAGTGACGCGGTCGGCGAGAATAGCGCCGTTAGGCGCTACGACAGCGATTTTGAAATTTGTACCCCCTAAATCGATGCCGATGACCGATTCTTCATTGTGTGTTGGAATGAGAGGCCTCCTTTTTGCTGGATAATGGGCATGGGCCTGAAAATTGCGCGAATTTAATTATAACAATCTTCACGGACAAAAACAAGGCGTAGTCTGCCCGCGACATCAAGTTTTTCGGGAACTTATTTCGAGTTTCCGGCATTTATTAGAGCGTAAAGGAACTATGTGCGCAAAATTCTGCGCAAAGCTAAGAGGAATGGAGATTTTAGCAGCATGAGCAAACCGATGAATCCTGAGAATATACGCGAAGAATTCGCCGAATTCTTTCGCAGCAAATATGGCAGTGATACGCCAGTGCCCGAAATGGATCTTGGCGCACCTCATGATGGGGTTCAAACCTCTAAAGATGCTTCAGAAGAAACGATTGATTTCGATCTGAAACCGACGGAACTTGAAGCGTTCTTGAGGCAGTATGTCGTGCATCAGGACGAGGCCATCGAGATTCTGGCCACGAAAATCTGCACGCATTTTCACCGCCGCAAGTACGAGAGCACGCACCCGCCCGATGAGATGGATTTGGGACATATCAAGGCAAACATTCTCATGATAGGCCCCACCGGCGTCGGCAAAACCTATATCGTAAAATTGATTGCCAAGCGTCTGGGTGTGCCGTTCGTCAAAGGGGATGCAACCAAATTTTCGGAGACGGGCTATGTGGGAGGCGATGCGGAAGACCTCGTGCGCGAGTTGGTGCGGGAAGCTTCAGGGAATATCAAGCTGGCCGAATATGGAATTATTTACGTGGACGAGATTGATAAAATCGCGTCGTCCGGTTCGTCGTGGGGGCCGGATGTTTCCCGTTCCGGTGTGCAGCGCGCTCTTCTGAAGCTCATGGAGGATACCGATGTGGACCTGCGCGTGCCCCATGATTTAGCCGCGCAAATGGAAGCCGTCATCGAGACGCAGCGTACGGGCAAAGCCGAGCGCAAAAAGGTGAACACGCAAAATATTTTATTCGTCGTGTCGGGAGCGTTTTCAGGTTTGCCGGAAATCGTGCGCAAAAGGCTCAGTCGTGGGTCAATGGGATTCGGCAATGAACCTATATCGGGACGCAGTACTGAAGCGCTGTTTCGGCGCGTATCAACGTCCGACCTTGTCGAGTACGGATTTGAATCGGAGTTCGTGGGACGGCTGCCGGTGATTGCTCAGCTCCACGAACTCGATGCGGAAGCTCTTTACGATATTCTGAAAAATCCGAATTCGGCGGTGATTCAGGGTAAGCAGCGCGACTTTGCCGCCTATGGCATCAAGCTCGAATTCACGGATGAAGCGCTGCGCGAAATCGCTCGCCGCGCTCATAAAACAGGCATCGGGGCTCGCGGGCTTCTGACCGTAACCGAAGGCGCGCTGATGCGCTTCGAGAAACTGCTGCCGTCGAGTTCGATTAGGGAATTGCTTGTGACACGGGAAATAGTGGATGAGCCGCAGAAAAAAGTCGCCGAACTTTTCTTTGAACAGTCGTTTCTTGATTTCCAGCGGAAATTTCTGGAATCATCCGGCGTCACGCTCGAATTCCCTGAAAAAAGTCGCCATTGGCTGCGCGAGCTAACTGCAGGAGACCCGGAAAAAACTGCCAAATTCCTCCATGATGCTTTAAACAACTACGAATATGGTTTGAAATTAGCAGGCAAGAACTCATTGAAAATCACTCCCGAACTCTTGCAAGACCCGGAAGGCTACCTCGATGCGATGGTCAAACGAGCCTACGCCGCGAAGGAAAAAGGAACGAAGAATAAAAACGGAAAATAATCCCCGCCGGAACTGTTTAAGGTCACCCCCCTGTGTCCCCCAGCACGCGGGGGGAATTAAAGGGGGGGGGTCTCCTTAGAAATTCTCACCTATAAAATGACCGACACACCCAATACTCTATTCCCCGAAGAAAAAGCCAAACCGCCTCGCGCACCGCTGGCGGAACGCATGCGACCGAAATCATTGGACGTGTTTCTTGGGCAGGAACATCTTTTAGGCGAGGGAGCGGTACTGCGCGGATTGATTGATGCCGGAGAGTTGCCGTCGCTTATCTTCTGGGGAGACCCCGGCACGGGCAAAACGACGCTGGCGCGAATTCTGGCGCGTAACCTGAGCTATGAAATGGTTTCCATTTCCGCTATTGCTGTGGGAGTTCCGGAGCTCAGAAAAATTTTGGCGAAGGCTCAACACCGTCACGCGAAGGGATTGAGGACGCTGCTTTTCGTCGATGAGATTCATCGCTGGTCGAAATCGCAGCAGGATGCGCTGCTGCATGCAGTAGAGGAGGGAACGGTAACGCTGCTCGGAGCGACGACAGAGAACCCGTCTTTCGAAGTGATTTCGCCGCTGCTGTCACGCGCGCGCGTGCTCAGGTTTCATCCGCTGAATGCGGAGCACTTAAAGCAGCTTCTGCATCGAGCGATGCGTGAAGACGAGCATCTGAAAGAGTTGGAAATACAACTGACATCCGACGCCGAAGAAACGATGCTCGCGCTGTCCGGTGGAGATGCCCGCGTGCTTTATAACGCGTTGGAACTCGCCGTGAACATTGCGCCGCGAGATGGGAAGCGCGTGTCGATTGAGAAATCTCTGCTTGAGAAGAGTGTTTTGAAGCGGCTGCCGATTTACGACAAGAAAGGCGACGCGCATTACGATACGATTTCCGCGTTCATCAAATCCGTTCGCGCATCGGACCCGGACGCGGCGGTTTATTATATGGCGCGTATGTTAGACGCGGGGGAGGATCCGCTATTCATCGCGCGGCGGATGGTTGTTCTAGCGAGCGAAGATATCGGCAACGCGAATCCCAACGGACTGGTGCTGGCGACGAGTTGTTTTCAGGCGGTGCATCAAATCGGCATGCCGGAATCGCGCATCGTTCTTGCGCAAACATGCTGCTATTTAGCGTCAAGTCCGAAATCGAACGCGAGCTACATGGCGATTGAAGACGCGAGGGCTGTCGTGAAGAATGAACAGATACCCGCTCCGGTTCCTCTGCACATGCGCAATCCTGTCACAGGTCTGATGAAATCAGAGGGCTATGGCAAAGGCTACATTTATCCTCACGATAAACCCGGACATTTCGCCGAGACGCAAAGCCTTCCCGATACCCACAAAGATAAAATCTTCTATCATCCCACCGACCAAGGCCAAGAGCAAAAAATCACCGATCGCCTAAAGAACTGGTGGAAGAAACGCAGGTGAATGCGCGAGATGAAGACAGCTCAGGCAAGGTGGTTTTGCAGGGGTGGCCAGATAAGTTCTTCCTTGGCAACGAATCCAGTGCCGCAGCGGTTAGATTTCCTGCTCGTCAACGCACAAGACCACTGGTTATCTTTATTATCGCCGGAAGTATGATTGCAGACGCATTCGGCTGTCGACTTCATGTTTCATTCTTGAGAAATGCATATTTGACCCAAGAAGTTTGGATCTACACAATCATGGACCATCTTTTTTCTCTTATACCGATTTGACAAGATGGATTCACTATACTAAATTGCGTTAGTGAAACATCGCATACCGCGTTGCAAAACACCCAGTTTGGAATTGAGATCCTAGTGAAGTTAATCAAGAGGAGTTCGTTATGAATGCAAGAATTCTAGTTCTCTACGCCGCTCTGTCCCCATCTATGGCATTGTTACTTGGTTGCACAGCCACTATGCCAACATTAGAACCTGTTCCGACTATCCAAGAATCACGTGTTTTCTTGTCCTTGGCAGAAAGCAACCAACTTTTCTTAGAACAAGCTGTCGACAATTTGAATCTGCCGGGTGTTCTTAGAAACAAGATCCCAACTGGCAGCAGTGTTGTGCTTGTGTCGATGGAAACATCTACAACTCTAGACGCTCCAATAGTCGCTCTCATAGAGGATCAGCTTATTCGATCGCTTGTAGCAAATGATTTCCACGTCCGAGAACGTGACGAGCACATTGTCCGTCGTATGATTCAAGAGAGATTAGCAGGCTCGTATGTAATGCTATCTGAGTCCACGTCCGCACAATATGCACTTGAGAGACAGAACGAACAATCCGAAGTGTGGCCACATTTTATTAGGACTCAGCTTCCGTCTGCAGACTTCCTTGTCAGTTACCGAATCCTCGAACTTGGGATAGTCTTCCCTCCAACCGGTCCGACTAACACGGAACTCGGTCGCTCCGGTGAGACATGCAAGAGGCAAGGGCTTGTTCGGCTGCACGTTCGCGTACAGGATGCAAAGACAGGTGAGATACTATTCAGCGACAACCTTCAGGGTATGAAAGAGGAGGAGATCTCCGCCAATATGAAATACCATCTGGAAAAAAGAACTTTTCGGTACACATTATTCCCGTATGATTACCCTTTGCAATCAAAGCCTTGATTTAGCAGAGTGAAGGGAATTTTACGCACCCTAACGCCATCCTCTAAATACCGTCACTAACGGCAAAAAGAGTGGACTAGTGCTCTTTTCAAGAAGGTTTGCAAGTTGACTGGTCGGCGGTGTTGGCTGCTTGCAGCCGACTCTTGAAGCGGAAAGCTCGAGCTGGCGTTGTAGTTGATGGAAGTAAGCCATTCTATGAAATATAGAATTACCAGACTAACAGAGGAGGCAATTATGATTTCTTCTCTTTCTGACTATGTGAACACTGAGGTTCTTAGAATTTGGGAACACAGTGATTTTGTTAAGCCTCAGGATTACATTCCATGCTTGTGCAAAAAGATTGATAGAAATCCATTATTATTCATCGGACTCAATCCTTCGTTCAGTGAGAAACACTTACAGGCAGTTTGCAAAACTCTGGATTTGGCAGGTTTGAAGCATATCCACATGTGGGAGAATCGATGCGAAGAAAACTATCAACGGGCGAAGGACCTTATTGAGCAAGCCGCGAAACATAGTTCCTTTCATAGCAGATTTCAGAAGATGTCAAACGCACTTTTTGGAAAGGAGACTATGTGGACATATATAGACCTATTCTTCTGGCGGGAAACGAAGCAGGCAGATTTCGAGAAGAGACTCGGTTATAAACGGGGAAAACCTGTCAAATGGGTGGATTTCTGGAAAAAACAACTTGAGTTATCATTTCGCTTGGTCAAAGAAATTAATCCCAAAATAATTCTGGTTCAAAACGCTCTGATAGCCTCTTTGTTTATGCAGGAACAGGAGCTTAGGCATGAACTCGGTATAGATCTTTCAAGCGACAGTTACGATAGTCCGGATACGGATCCATTTTTCAATCAATACGGATATCATCATCTCACGATGAACGGTAGACGGATTCCCATCTTCTTTTCGGGAATGCTATATGCTCAGAGAGCCCTTGACAACTTCTCTTTTGATCGGCTGGTCTGGCAGATGAAGCGGGCATTGGGAAGCGTAGGTAGGGATATTAGTCAGGGCACTTCAGCTAGTGAATAGTGCGCTTTTGCCCCCATTTCGATTTCAGGCGCATATATTTCTGTGTACTCTCGGGCGTGGACCAGATGCCTAATTTAGCGTCGCGTGCTTCCCGTTCGGCTCGCCGGAATTCGGCGTCATAGTTTTTCGAGAGGCCGTAGGCGGCATAATAAGGCGACATGCCTTCCTCGACGAGTGTCACGCAAAAATTTTCCTCCCCCACGAAGATATAGACCAACAACCGGTCATATCTATCCCGCTGTTCCCCCTCAAACTCCAGTGTTACTGATTTGCCGCTCAAATGTTTTTTCGCAAAGTTTGACGCCACCTTTCCCATCGGTGTATTTCGTTTTTTGTCGGGATGCACAGACTCCGGCGTATTCACGCGCAGGAAACGGACGCGTTCCTTTTTGCCTTTTCGCTCAATAATAATCGTATCCCCATCCACGACTCGAACAACAGCGTAAGGCCCTTCTCGGCCTTCCTGCCGTCCGGTTTGCCGCTCCAGTAGAACAACAGCGACGACAACGATCAGAGCAAACAGAAGCCATGAGATGAGGCGAGTGCGTGATATAGATTTTTTCATAGGGAAGTTGGTTTGTTGGAGGGAATTTACTCGCTCGACCACTGCCTAAATTGTTCGAGGTCTTTTCGCACGGCGGAGAGTACAATCATGACAATGCTAATATCATCCCCAAAGCCAAAGAAGGGAATGAAATCCGGAATGGCATCGAAGGGGTTCACGAAATAAATCGGAGCGGCGATAATCGCAACAATAGCTTTCCACGGAATCATCGTGTACTCACCTCGAACCCATGCTTTTACGAGGTGGATCATATCGGGCACATCATCCCGAACCTCTCGGAGTCGCTCTTTGCTTCTCTCCAGTTTTTCCCACGCTTTCTCAGCAAGGCGAGAGGTTTTTTCCGTATCCTTTGCAAAGTCTTCGGCTTTTCGTTTCGAAGATTCGAAGCTGCGAGATTCCTGTTTTTCTTCGTCACTCATATTTGCGATGACGCTGCGATTTTTCCGTCACGAAGCTCAATGATGCGTTCCATCGTTTCGGCGAGTTCGTGATTGTGTGTCGCGATAATCAGCGTGCTGCCTTCGCTTTGCGAGAGCTCGATGAGTAGTCGGTGCAAACTTGCCGCCGCTTCGCCGTCGAGGTTGCCGGATGGTTCGTCGCACAGGAGAAGCCGCGGACGATTCATCAGCGCTCGCGCGACAGCGACGCGCTGCTGTTCTCCCCCGGAAAGCTCGCCGGGGCGATGCTTCAGACGAGCTCCCAGTCCGACTTTTTCGAGGAGCTCTTTCGCTCGCACAGCAGCCGTTTCGCGGTCTACAGAGTTTGTCAGTAAGGCGGGCATTAAAACGTTTTCGGTAGCAGTGAACTCAGGGAGGAGGTGATGAAATTGAAAGATAAAACCAATTTCACGATTGCGCAATTCCGCCAGCTCGTCCGGCGTCATCGTTGAGAGAGTTTTCCCATCGAGAAAAACCTCCCCAGCCGTCGGTTGGTCCAGCGCTCCTAACAAATGCAGTAATGTCGATTTGCCGACGCCGGAAGGCCCGATAACCGCAATGCGCTCTCCCTTTTCAATGCTGATATCGATTCCTTTCAGAACCGGCACAAGGACTTTGCCGAGAGAGTAGCTTTTTTCGAGTCGTTCGGTTACAAGAAAAGGCACTTATTTCTCCCTGAAAAATTTTACCACCAGACTTGGCTGTTATTCTCTATTGTGAAAATCCGTTCTTCGTTGTCGGAATTTTCCTCGACCAACCAGTAAAGGCATCCCGTTGGAGCATTTTTAAAGACGAGTGGTTTATCAGCGGCGACGGACTTGTCGAGCGACTGCCAACCATCTTCCCAGTAGAATAACTCATACGTTTGCCCCGAAGTGAAGAACGCTTTTGCGATTCCATCCGTTGAAATCTCTTGCTTGCGGCGTGTCGTAGATGTGAGATTCACGGATACCGTTTTCTCTTTTTCTGACCGCAATTGCTGTGTACTGCCGTCGGAATTCAGAATGAAAGCACTCGCAAAGGGCACGATTTCTTCATGGATATAGAGTCCGGGAAGGTAGGCTATTTCTGTGCCGACGTCTGTGAAGGTTGCTTCACCATCTTCGATTCTGCTCCAGTCAATCGCTTTCCATTCACCGGAATTGAAGACACAAAGGTACGCGATGTCCACCGTGTCAGGGACGTCTTTCTCGAAGACAATTCTGACATCGCGGACTTCCGTATAATCAGCGGTGACATCCTTATAACTCTTGCCAGCCAGATACTTCGGTATCTTTTCCTGTTTTCTTTCCTGAAAAGCAAGATTATCTTTTTGCTTGCCAAACGTTTTGCGATACACCTTGGCGACCTTATTAGCAAGACGATATTTTCCCGGATTACTTTCCGCTCCCATGAAAAGCGTCATTTTACCGTCTGGAGTGAGAACAGTATTCCAGGCGTGATTATTCCCAGAGTTCGCCCAATAAGGAGTATAGTCGCTGGTGACAGCCAGACCGTTCGCTCGCATCGCGTAGATTGTCAGATTCGTCATGTCTTCGCATCGGCCCATGCGGTTCTCGAGCATCTCGGAGAGCCCTTGGTCGGTCGGATGATAATAATAACGCGGGTCAAACGAAAACCAGGACTTGATATCATTGTTGATTAACGTGACCGCTTCAATAGGATCCGACGGGTCGGTCATTTCGCTTGCGAGGTTTATGTATTTCTCATAGAAAACTTCGCGCCAATTCTCAAGCGGTTCGCCGCTGCCTCGATATGGCAGGACATATTCGCGGAACGCATCAAACGATAAATCCTTTGCCCAGGGTTTTTCGCGCCAAGCTTTGAAAGCATAATCAATCTGGCTCACTATAAAATCGGCCGTAATCGAATGAAGGTCGTAAATCTTTTCCTTCTTCTGGAAATCGAGTTCGCCATGCAGAGACTCCAGTGAATCACATGCCGATTTCATCTGCTCATAATCCGGATAATCCAACACATTGAAATCAATCTTTGCTCCCGCTGTGTCGCAGAGTTTGAATGTCACATAGCAATGTCCTTCCATATTCCCAATCAAAAAATAGGCGGCCTGAAGTTTGAGAGAGTCAGCTTCGGAAGCGTAATGGGTGAGAACCTTTTTAAGTTCGGGCACGTTATCGCCGGCTTCCGCGAGTGCTTCAACCATGTCGGGAGGATATGAGCTTTTTTCTTCGGCAGTGACATCAAGACAGGACAACAGCAGGATGAACAGGAGGGGCAAAATAAAATATTTCATATACACATTGCCTCTGAATGTTTTTGGGTGGGGATTTTCGATTAATGTATGTTGTACACCGACTCGCCGAGCCGGGTTCAGCGCTGGTTTCTGTATTCCAAACGATGAACTTTAGCGCGTAACCCGGCCGGAATTTGAATTTGAAAATTTATCTACGTGCTCGCGCGAGAGTCTGCTGAATCCATTCGCGGCGATAATGCACGACAGCCTGTGATTCGGGAGAGGAAGTCCGAACTTGCAGGTAAGTAAAGTCACTGGGGAACGGCACAGCCGCCGTGCTGCTCTGCCAATCTTCCCATTGAATCAGCGCTAAATCATCGAACCATGCATAGCCGGTACCGGAACTCGGTTGGTAATGGTGGACGAAAACGTCGTAAAAATTCGTTCCGTTGGGGACATCGAGGTTGGCACTCATGTACGTCCATGAATTATCGCCGACGAGTACGTCTCCGATGGTAGGCCGCCCCAGTTCGCTTCCGCCGCCACGCTGAGTCCAATATTGTATCTCGATCATCGAGTTGCCCGCGTTTTGCGTCATTATCCAACCCACAAAACTCCATGATAAATCATCGTCAATAGATTTCCGGTGGTGCAGGTTTGACTCATAGTCCCACGGTGAATCGAACTCATTTTGTATGCGAACACTGCGAGCTCCGCTGTGACTGTAATCTTCATTATATGTTTCATGGTCGTTGCTCAGGTTCCATTCAGTGGAGCCTTCATCTTCCATATTTCCGAACCACAGCATTTCCCGCCCGACGCGCACTTCGGCTCCACCGGGAGCAATTATTCCGACCGACACCGGATAGCCATCACCCTGCATTTTATGTGGCGTGGAAATCCACCAACCGTCATCATCTGCAAGCGTCAGCGTATCTGTCCATTCGCTGCCGGTGCGAGAGACGAGCGTCGTATCCCAGACAATCCGTGCGCTGTCTTCACCCGGCTGGCGCACCAGCCACGTATCCAATCGGCGAGACATCTCCGATTCGTAATCGAGAATCGCGCGTCCCAATCCGCCGGTGGCCTGCCGTGGAATCCAACTGTCGATATATACGGCGTGCACATTGGCTTCATCAATGCCGTTTTCGGCTGAGAAATGAGTGTGCAGAATCAGCGATGGGAAACACTCAGCATAGCTTAAATCAAAAACAAAATTCCCCATGCTGTGAACGATGAGTTTGCCTTGATAAACCTCAAAGCCTTGAATGACATGCGGATGATGCGTCACGACAAGGTCAGCGCCGTTTTCAATCGCGTATTGGCGAAGCAAACGTTCGGTCGTGTCGGGAACGACATCGAAGATAATCACTTCCGGATCCCACGCGGGCAAACCGGTTTGCATTAAAATCTGTGGCTGCGTTTTATATTCACTTCCCGAGTGAACATTCAGTACCGTAAAATCAGCGAGCGCTACCGCTTCCGGAATCGTCGCTTCGATAGCGCTGCGATTCCACATCGCAAATCCGGCGCGAGAGCGTCCGGCATCGAGGAACGGCTGATAGTTATTGTAGGAGCCTGTGCGGTCGCTGAAGCAGAGCATCGCAATGGAAACTCCATCGCAAGACAAGAACCGCGTGCGCCGAGCTTATTTTTGGTTCATCCCGCAGCCCGTGTGAGCGATTCCGGCTGTGTCGAGGACATACTGTGTTTCCTGCAGTCCGTCTTCCATGTAATCGAGGATATGATTATTCGCCAGACAAGCGAAATCAAATCCGGCATATTTCAATCCGGCGACTTTGTCAGGGTTGGCTTTGAAGCAAATGCCTTTCGTCGGGTGTTGAGTCGTGGCGGTCGTTAGCGGTGATTCCATGTTGCAGCTTGCGAGCTCCAAAGGTTCGGTAAGATGGCGCGTCGGATCAAAGATCGGTTCGACATCCCAACCGGCATAACCACGCGCCAGAATAATATCGCCGACAAAAGCAAAACGGAAATCACCGGTTTGTGTCACCGGAGGATCTTCGACAGCTTCGGTGTACCAGTCAACGTTATCCGTATCATCAGTCACGGTTAGTGTGACGGAATACCTTGAATGCTCCCGGTAAACGTGCTCGGGATGCTGCAGCGTGGATAATTGTCCATCTCCGAAATCCCAGACATGCCCGAGCACCGGGCTGTCTGGATCATACGCAGCGGAATAAAACTGCACGCGCACGCTGCCCGCAGGCGCGCCGGAAAGAAACGTCCAGTTGAAATCCGCGACCGGAGGGTAAGGCAGCGCGCCGGTGACATCCCGGATTTCATCATATAGTACTCGTCCTTCCGGACTGGTGTAATCGTTGTCATTGATGTACTGCACTTCACGAATCCGCGGCAAGTAGCCGAATCGCCCATGCCAGTCTTCACCGACAGGCAGGTAAATCGGAATCCACGTATCTTCCTCAAACCATCCTTCATAGACAGGAATCCAATTTTGCGATTCCGGCATTTCACTTCCCCAGATAGTATAACGCATAAAATTCAGGGAATCGGCGATACCAATCGCATGAACTTCGCCGAGCCGGTCAAGTTTCATCGCCACCTGCCAGACCGTATTGAATTCAAGAGCGATGGGTTCGATCTCTTCTTTTTTCCATGTATCGCCATAGAGACGGAGCGCGTAATCTGAGCCATTATAGGTGTCCCAATCAATGACCTCCCAATCCGAGGGATCATCATCCTCTCCTTCGATGCTCAGGAGGGTCACGCTTCCTGTTTCAAAATCCTCGATAATGATGACCGAATCCGGAGGAGGCTGCTCGAAGAGAGGGAGAACCTGATAGAAAAAATTCCCGGTCGCAAGGAGAACGCCTGTGTCTGTCCAGAAAGAATCCGGCGTCACCGCCAGTGTTTCCGCGGAAGCCATCATCGGAGACATGCTCCGTAAGACAGCCCAATTCGGAACATCCGGGAAATCATTCCAATCCAACTGGATATTTCCCTGATAGAGTGTGATAGTTAAAGCTATCGTTGAATTCTCGTCCAGATGACGGACGGGCAACGCTTTGCGGTGTGGGTGCCGAATCGGCCGTTGCATATCCCGAGCGGTAGCCAGCCCGAAGCTCAATAGAAACAAGCAGAAAGCGAATACAACACGCTTCATCATCACCAATTCCTTAATTAGCACAAACATCTACCCATTTCAATATAAGCATGAGCGCGCAAAGAATCAATGAAAAACTCGTCCTGAAGAATTTCGTGACTCATGCCACTCATGGGTCAGTGATGGTGGCATTAAACCATCCGTGTGGTTTCGGGTTCCAATAGCTGAGAGACAAAAATGACACGACTTTTGCAAAACGATGTTTTGGATTTCAATTAGGGAGATGGAAGGAGATTATTATGAAACGCTTATTGACACTTATCGCGCTTATGTTTACGGTCATTATATTCGCTTCGGCATGCTATGCGGGACCGAGAGATTATGTTGTGAGAAAACCACCTCCGGCGAGAGTTGAAGTCATCAGTGTTTCGCCCGGCCGCCATCATGTTTGGGTTACGGGACATTGGGCCTGGAAAGGCGGCGCGTATCATTGGAAGAAAGGATACTGGATCAAGCGACCCCGCGCAAACGCCGCATGGATACCCGGCCATTGGAAACACTCGCGCCGCGGCCACGTCTGGATTCCCGGCCACTGGCGCTAAAATTTATAAGCAACGGGCACAAGCATATTGTTCGCCTCTAAAAAAAAATCTGGCCTCGAGCCGGATTTTTTTGTGCAATTCCTATTTCCGCCGAGCCGTAGGGACAAGACCTGTCTTGTCCGTTTATTGTTTAACCAGCCAAAATATTCTCGCATTCTCGCCGAGGCAAATCACGACGGACAAGACAGGTCTTGTCCCTACGGAATTCTTTCGAATTATCATGCGTAACCCAGCCGGAACTCGAAAAAGCTTGCCTTGTGTATTCCCATATTTCACTGTGCTGGAGTTTTAATGGAGTTATCGCTTCGAAGAAACTGTTATTATTGAAATAAAGAAGAATTTCTTCATATAAGACGAGGAGCAGCCGTTCAGGTTGTTCCTTTTTTTATACTTGACCTTCTCGAAAATCTTGCTATAATTATAAGCTATAGAAAATTCCATGAGTGAGCGGTTCATGATTCTCGAAGTAAATCCACAGAATCCTCAAGGTCGTCACTTGCGCCGCGCGACCGAAATTTTAGAAGATGGCGGGCTGGTCGTTTATGCGACCGATACGATTTATGGTCTCGGATGCGATATTCATAACAAGAAGGGGATGGAGCGCATTCTAACATTGAAAGGGCGCTCGAAATCTCACGCGCTTTCGTTCCTGTGCGCTGACCTCAGTGACATTGCGAAATACGCTCGTGTTTCGACACCCGTCTATAAACTCATGAAGCGCTGTCTGCCGGGAGCATACACGTTTATTTTACCTGCCACACGCGAAGTTCCGAAACTGCTTTTAACGCGCCAGAAAACTGTCGGGATTCGCGTGCCGAATCATCCGGTCGCGCTTGGGTTGTTGCGCGAATTCGGTCGCCCCATCACATCCACCAGCATTACAACGCCCGAAGGCGGGATTCTAAACGATCCTGAAGAAATCAAAAACAGACTCGGGCATGCGATAGACCTCATTTTAGATTCGGGTATTCTTATCAGTGAACCTTCGACGGTTGTCGATTTGACTGGTGAGGACCCCGAGATATTGCGCGTAGGAAAAGGT
>CBDVDL010000023.1:0-14086 GCA_965372735.1 uncultured Alphaproteobacteria bacterium
CGCTGACTACGGCGAAGACTATGATTTAGTTTTAAAGGTTTCCGAAAAATACGAAATCGGCCGCGTCCATGAAGTCTGCTATCGCTATCGTCGCCATCCGGACAATACGGACATGCGCCGCGCTCCGTTAATGAAACTGTCGAATAAAACTTTAGCGCGCCAGCGAGCATTGCTTCGCCGACAAAAACAAAATCTGAAATAAAAATGAGTTGGTAGTGTCGCACGGCAGTGCGCTTCAGATTCGTTACCCGAGCTTGTAGCCGACTCCTTCCACAGCCTCTTTCAAATCACTATCTTTTATCGCCACACCTTCCACCTGAGCGATTCCTCGCTCTAAATTCACATCCACGTTTTGCACTCCCGGAACTTTCGCAAGCGCGTCATGCACGGATTCCACGCAGTGCGAGCAGTGCATGCCCACGATGCGCAATGTGATTGTGCCGGGTTTTTCTTCACTGGGACGAGCGAGTTTCCGCTGCCAGAAAGAAATGAAATGGCGCAGCAAAAGCGCCGCAAGCACGACCGATGCGCTGACTTGCAGCCAGAAAGGAAGCATCCCGCCGCCGAAATAGCCCGTGACGGATTGTTCCATTTGTGTCCAGCTTAGGAAAGCGTTCAGCAGAAGTCCGAAAACCAAGCTTAGAATGGCGACGGTTGTAAGATAAGCGGTCAGGGTTCGTTTGCCCATCACGCGCCCGATAACGGCGATAGTTGCGGCATTCGTCGCAGGCCCGACCATGAGAAAAACGAAAGCGGCGCCTGCCGATACGCCTTTGAGCATCAGCACTGCCGCAATCGGAACGGATGCCGTGGCGCAGATGTACAGCGGAATCCCGGCGACCATCAGCAGCACCATCGACGGCAATCCCGGACTGATTCGCTCTGCAAAAAAATTCTCCGGAATTAAAAGGTCAATCAGCGCGGCGATTAAAAGCCCTATCACGAGCCAGAACGCAATATCTCCCAAAAGGTCGCCAAAGGCATAGTGAACCATCTTGCGAAGTTTGGTTCCCAGCGGCAAGCCTCGCATATGGCGTTCATGCGCCAACAAATCCTCATCGGAGTCTATCTTCACAGACGATTCTGCAATCTTTTGTTTCCGATTAAAAAGCGTGATAGCGACTCCACCGATAACGCCGGAAATGAACGCGGCAATGGGACGGAAGAGCGCAAAGAGTGGCCCTAAAAAACTATACGTTACAGCGATGGAATCAAGACCGGTTTGAGGCGTCGAAATTAAAAAAGATATTGTCGCGCTGCGGCTCGCTCCCTGTTTGCGCAGTCCCATCGCTGTCGGAATAACTCCGCAGGAGCACAGCGGCAGCGGCACACCCAAGAGGCTCGCTTTCCATGCGGAGCTGATGGATTCTTTTCCGAGGTGGCGAACAATTGCCGATTTCGGAATCAAAAGATAGAGCACTCCCGCCAGCGCAAATCCGAGTAAAAGCCAGAACGCCATCTCATTGAAAAGAGTAACAACCGTCTGGATGTATTTCTGTAATAATTCCATAGTAGCAGGTTGCTATTCACCGTGGCAGATTTTTCCTCGCAGTTTTTTAATTTCTGCGATGGTACGAGTCAGTTCCTCATCCCAGCGAGGGATTTCCATAATTCCGGGCAGTTTTGCAAAGCGCTCGTCTCTAAGAAGCCTACGAAAAGCGGTCTTTCCGATTCGGCCTTCTCCGATGAATGTGTGTCTATCAAGGCGGCTTCCAAGTTCGCCGATGCTGTCATTAATATGAAACGCCTTCAAGCGCGCAAAGCCGATAAGAGAATCAAACTCGTTCCAGAACGCGTCTGCGCCGCGTTTGTTTTTCAGGTCATAGCCCGCTGCAAATAGATGACAGGTATCCGCGCAGACCGCTAATCTTTTCAGGTTATTAACCTGTTCCAGCAGGTAAGTCAGATGTTCGAGCTTGTGTCCGATGCCGTTTCCCTGCCCGGCGGTTGTTTCGAGCAAAATGCCGGATTTCAAATGCAGGGTTTGTTTGAAAATCCACTTTAGAGATTTTGCGCAATGGGCAAGCCCCGCTTTTTCTCCCGCGCCGCGATGAGAGCCGGGATGAATCACCACCCAGCGAATCCCCAACACTTCGGCGCGCTTTAACTCTTCGGCGAGGGCGTTGTAGGATTTCGCGCGCAGATTGTCATCAGGACTCGAAAGATTATTCAGGTAGCTGTCATGGATGAGTACGGGCAGGCGACCGTTCTTCGTCCATATTTTTCGATAGCTTTTAATTTGTTCGTCTGTCAGCGGCGGAGCGATCCATTGCCTTTGGTTGCGCGAGAAGATTTGATAACACTCGCACCCGGACGCCGCCGCTCGAGCCGCTCCTTCATGAAGTCCCCCTTGAATAGAAACATGAGCGCCAGTCAGCATGATTAATTTAATACTTTCTGATATCTCAGCTTCAGTTTCAAATCAGGTTCGCAACCTGCTGCGCGATGACTTGATTGTACTCAAAGGTCAAATTTTTATAGTTCACAATATCGATAATGGTTCCAATAAAGCAGATTCCGGCTGTGAACAGATACAAAATTCCCATACCAGCGTGCCCAATAATGAACCGGTGAATTCCCGCAAATCCCAGAAATCCGATAAGACATGTCAGTAAAATCAGCAGCGGATCTTTTCTTCTGGAACGATAGGCATTCGCAAAAAGTTGCACTTGTTCATCGCTCATATCTTTAATCAAACCCTGAACAAACGTCATTTCCATCCCCTCGAGTTCAGGCAATACCTGTAGAATGTTCGCCATGTTCTTCTCCTTTAGGTTGTTGTATTCTCTATTGAAATTGAGCGAAGGAACGCTTTTCTAAGTAATGAAAATATTCGAAAGGCCAGAATGACAAGAGCGATACTTCCGAGCGGATGCGCGTGAAACGAATTGACAAAGTCTCCGTGTAGCAGGAATGCAATCGAAAGCCCAAGCCCGCATCCCGGACAATGCTAGAATCCCAGGAGCTTGAAGAAGCAGAAGTTGAAGTGATTGGTGGATGCGGGATTTATAAGCGCCAGATAAAGCAGTCCCGTTATCCACACGAGCACTTCTATATTTATTTTACGGATGAGTATGAACATGGTTTTTTTTGGGGCTGCTTTTTACAGCTTCCAATGGTAAAGCTTTAGGCGTCGGTTATATTGAATACAGGTTTCATCGGTTCCAAGGGTGCGCAATGCTTGCAGGACAATATCATTCGGATCCATCCGGTTCTGCATGTCATCCGCGCGCAGGTAATAGATTTTCGAAGCACGCGAAAGTCTATCTCGCAGGTACGGTGTGTAGTCGTTAACAGAACCTTCCGGCGGCTTCACGAATTTCCAGTAGGGGCGAGTCGGCGTGGTGTAATAACGCAGCACGCGATAACTGAAACCGTCGATGAGGACAAGAGGAACTCCGGTCTCCAATCGATTTTCCAGATACTCCGATGCGCCGCGCCAATTCAAACGGCGGCCATAACTTTCCGGTGCTGTATAGAAATGGAGCAGAGCGATTGCGACAAGCACACCGTAAAGCGTTCCCACGGAAATTTGCAGCGGTTTTTTGCGGAGTCCCGAAAATCCCCACACGAAGAAGAGCAGCAACGGCGGCAGTAGAAAGACAATGTACTTCGCGCTCGCGAAATTCTTCTGCATCGCAAGGCTTGCCGCCAAAGCCAAGATTGTCGGAAGCGCAAGCAGTGATGTTTTCAGAATCAAGGCAAACCGCCCATCTTTGGAGAACATGAAACGCACCGCGCCAAAAACAAGCAGGCCGAAGACAATCAGACAGAGCAGAACGTAATGCCAGTTCAGATAGAAAGCTTGCCAGCCGATTCCTCGCCCCAAACCGAGATCGGGAAGATTGAACAGATTATAACCAATGCTGAGAGCGGCGGCGAGTTTCGGCAGTGCGCTGGTGAGATGGACAGCGTATCCACTTTGACGCACCGCTTGAAAATAGAGAATGTTGCCAATATTCGGCAGATAGAGAAGAGCGATGACCACGAGCGACGCGAGGTAAGTTTTATAGGGAAGAGTGCGTCTGTCTAAAATCGCAAGCAAGCCAAAGCCGAATAAGTACAGCACATAAAAGAGGTGTGTGTACATGCCCAAGAGCGCGACAAATGTTCCCAACGCCAATGGCAAGAAATGCCTGCTTTCGCGGTAGTACAAATAGCAGGCAAGCTGAGCGAAGCTTATGAAAACAATGAGCGAATACATCCGCAGCTCTTGCGAGAACTCGATGTGAAAGGGCGACGTTACCAAAAGCAGACTGAGGCCAAGCGCGACGTTGCGCCCTCCTAATTTATTTCCGCATATCCACGCCAGAGGCACGGAAAGCACACCAAAAATCAGTGGTAGGAGTCGCAATCCCACTTCACCGTCGAATCCGATAGTACGCCAGAGAAAAAGGAGAGAAAAAAAGACCGGACGAAAACGATCCTCGGTCTGAGTAAGAAAATAGTCACTGTCGCGCAGGAGTGAAAATCCTTCATCGCCGTAAAAGCTGTATCCCAGACCGGGCAAGCGCAGCAGCAGCGCCAGAAGGCCTAAAAGAACCGGCAGCAGCCATGAAGGATAATTTTCATTCTTCATAAGCGTTAACCTGTGTCACGAATCGCGTCTACCGGCGAGAGCTTTGCCGCCTGACGAGCGGGATATGTCGCGCCGAGGTAGGACAGCAAGATTGCGGCTATAGCAACCAGAAGGAAATCCAACGGCTGCATTTTCACAGGAAGTGCGTCGAGAAAATAGAGATCGGAAGGAAGAGAGACGAATTTGTACTGAAGCTGCAGGAAGCAAAGCAGCCACCCGAGAAATAATCCCAGAGCTGCGCCTACGACGCCCACCAACACTCCCTGATACGAAAATATGCGAGCAATCGCGCGCCGCCGGGAACCCATCGCTTTGAGAATTCCGATGTCGCGTCTCTTCTCCATACTCACCATGATTAAGGTTGAAAGAATATTGAAAGCCGCGACAATGATGATAAGCGACAGGACAATGAACCACATCCATTTCTCGATTTGCATCCACGAAAAAAGAGTCCGGCGCAGTTCAAACCAAGTGCGCACATAGAACGGTAATTGGATTTTGTTTTCGATGACTTGCTTCACGTCAGCGGCATTCCATAGATTATCGAGACGGATTTCCAAGCCGTCAATTTTGTCATCACGCAAAAACGTTTTCTGTGCTTCAGCGATGTCAAGGTAACCGACGAGGTCATCGAATTCGAAAAGACCCGTTTGAAAAAGTCCGACGATGACAAATTGCCGCACTACCGGCGCTGAAAATGGAGACGTCATTCCAGCCGGTGAAAAAATCACAGCGGTGTCGCCAACGATGGTTCCTAACCGGTCGGCAAGGAATTTACCGAGGACGAGTCCGGGCAATTCGCCGGAATGAAAATCCAACGAACCGGCGCAGATGTTCTGAGGTAAATCGGAAACGTCGCCGATGGTTTTCGGATCAGTGCCTCGCAGCAAAATACCTTCCGCTTGTTCACCGACGCGAATCATGCCTTTTTCAAAGACGTAGGGAGAAACGCCGGTGACATGAGCTGTTTGTTGGACAAGCGTTATCATATCGGAATCAATCGGAATCCCGACGTTGTTTATCGAGGTGAGCCGCAGATGAGCGTCCACTCCCAGAATGCGTCCGCGCACTTCCGTCTCGAATCCGTTCATCACCGAAAGCACAATGCACAGCGCCGCGACCCCGACTGTCACGCCGCCAACGGAAAGGTAGGTGATGACCGACAGGAAGCCTGTGCGGGACTTACTGCGCAGGTAACGAAGTGCAATCCAGAGTTCGTAGCGCATGGTGTAGCTACTGTGCTCCTTCTCCGAGAGTTTCCGGCGTTTTTCCTTCGAGGTCTTTCGGATTTATTTTGAATTCGATAACCGTTCCGTCGTCACTCGGAATGTCCCCAGGGATGTCTTCGCCGTTAAAGACCATCACTTCCAGAACCAATCGCGCAACATCTTCGATATTTTCCAGAGCTTCTTTCGGTGTGTCGCCCGGCGCAAAGACCTGAGGCAGTGCTGGCATTTTGGCGATATACCCGCCGTCTCCATCGGGTTCGGCGAGAGCGTGAAATTTTAAGTGCAGCATAATTTGATATTCTATTCCTTCTATTGTTCTGTTCGCAGCGCAGGGAAGAGAATGACTTCCCGTATGGACGCTTGATTTGTCAGCAACATCGTCAAACGATCAATCCCGAGGCCCACGCCGCTGGCAGGCGGCATGCCGTATTCCAATGCGCGCAGAAAATCTTTATCGATGGGCTGGGTTTCTTCGTCACCCGCGTCTCGCAGTTGTCGCTGCGCTTCGAAACGCTGTCGCTGGTCGATGGGATCGTTCAGTTCGCTGAAAGCGTTGCACAACTCAAGCCCGCCAACAAAAATTTGAAAACGTTCCACGAGACGTTCGTCTTTGCGATGTTTTTTCGCCAGCGGTGAAAGTGACAGCGGGTAGTCATAAACGATAGTCGGCTGCACGAGCGTTGGGAAAACATGTGTCTTCATCAGTTCGTCAAGCAGCTTCCCTTCGGGCATTTTCTCTGCGTCTTCAATGTTGTGCTTCTGTGCAATCGCGCGCAGCTCCTCAAGAGGTATTCCAATCAAATCTTGACCGGTTAACTCTTGAAGCAATTGAAAAAAAGCGACTCGCCGAAAGGTCGGTTCGAAATTAATTTCCTTATCTTGAAAAGAGACATTATAACTTCCCGTTACATCCCGCGCACATTGGCGTAGCATCTCTTCCGTTAGATCCATCGTGTTGAAGTAATCCGCATACGCCCAGTAGAATTCCAGCATGGTGAATTCAGGATTGTGCAGCCGATCCATCCCTTCATTGCGAAAATCTTTGGAAATCTCATAGACCTTTTCAAAACCGCCGACGAGTAATCGTTTCAAATAGAGTTCGTCAGCGATGCGGAGATAGAACGTGCGTTCCAGCGCGTGATATTCCGTGGTGAACGGTTTTGCAAGCGCTCCGCCATAGAGGGGTTGAAGGACAGGTGTTTCGACTTCAAGGAAACCGCGTTCATCCAAGAATTGTCGAAGCGTTCGAAAAAGCACGGCGCGCTTTTGGAAAATCTCGCGGATGTGAGTATTCACCGCCAAATCCACATGCCGTTCGCGGTAGCGAGCTTCCTTGTCGGTGAACGCATCGAAGACGCCTTCGTCGCTTTCTTTGACGATAGGGAGGGGGTGGAGATTTTTGCACAGAAGCTGAAATGATTTCACGCGCAGAGTTTGTTCTCCGGTACGTGTGCGAAATGCGGTGCCTTCTGCGCCGATAATATCGCCGATGTCGAGCAGCTTGAAGATTGCAAAGGCTTCGTCACCGACAATATCTTTTTTCACATAGAGCTGCATCTGTCCGGAGGAATCGCGCAAATGGCAGAACGCGGCTTTACCCATGACGCGAATCGTTACAATCCGCCCGGCGATGGAAAGCAGTTTCGCCGATTCCACATCATCGTCTTTTTCGCAGATCGTATCGAAATCTTTGAGGATGTCTGAAATCGAATGTTCAGCCTCGAAGTGGTAGGGATAAGGATTCACACCCAATTCCCGCAGCCGTTCGAGCTTGTTCCGCCTCGCGCGTAAAATTTGATTGAGGTCTTCCTCTCGCTCTGCGGGAAGTGAGTTCTTTGAATGTTCTGTCATGTTTTGTGATGGCTCATGTTTATTCGTAAATTCGTGGAACGCGGCCGGTCAGAAGAATCGGCAGTTCATAGGGAGTCATGTCGCTGAGTTCGCAAAGTTCCCACAGTGAAATTTTTTCGTTGCCTTGTTTCCCCCACAGAATGACTTCCTCGCCTATCGGGTAATAATCGTCGCCCAGCTCCACCAGAATCTGATCCATGCTCACCGTACCGACAACACTATAGCGCTTGCCGCCGATAAGCACCGGAGCTTTATTCGAAAGCGCGCGCGGATAACCGTCGCCATAGCCGATAGGAACGGTGGCTACCCATGTATTGCGCGGAGCTTTCCAAGTCAAGCCGTACGAAACGCCATCGCCCTTGCGCACTTTCTTGATGTAAACGGTTTCAGAACGCAGCGACATCGCAGGTTCGAGCGCAAGTTTCGTGGACAACTCCGGCGCGGCATGTTGGCCATAGAGCGCCAACCCCGGTCGTACCATTGTCAGCTTCGCTCGGGAGAAATTTATGAGCGCGGCGCTGTTAGCCATGTGCACCAGCGGCGGATTTATTCCTATGGACTTCGCCAGATTGACGCAATCATCGAAACGTTTGATTTGTTCGAGAGCGAATGCTGTGTCGCTTTCTTCAGCCGTGGCGAAATGGGAATACATCCCGACGATTTCCAATTCGGGAAGCTCGCGAGCCGCCTCGAAGAGCAGCGAAGCTGTTCGGAAATTCTGACCGATGCGGCCGATACCCGTATCAATCTTCAGATGAACGCGTGCGCGTTTTCCGGTGCGCACAGCGACTTCGGAAATGGCGCGGGTTTTATAGACGGAACTGGCTGTCATGTCGAGGTCGAAATCGAGGAAGTGATGAATCTGCTGCCCGACGATGCCGCCGAGAACTAAAATCGGTTCTCGGATGCCTCCGCGGCGCAGTTCGATTCCTTCTTCAAGGAAACCGACGCCGAAATAATCGACTCCCAATGTGGAAAAAGCTCTCGCGCAGGGCATCAAACCGTGACCGTAAGCGTCCGCCTTAACGACCGCCATCAGTTTCGCGGGCGTAGCCAGAGAGCGCACGGCTTTAAAATTGTGCTCCAGCGCCGAAATGCTCACACGTGCAAACGTCGGTCGGTGCGTTTCCGGAAGCGGCTTTTGCAAATAGGATTTATCGGTGAAAGTTTGAATCTGTTCTGAGGTCATCAATTGTTTTGTTGGGGTGAAATTACTTGACAAACAGAACGCGGCGAGTCTGCAGGATGTCCTCGCCTTGCAATGTAATCACATACATTCCGGTGGCAGCGTTTTGCGCATTCCATGTGAAACGATGAACGCCCGCCGTCAGATTCGACAGCGGCAGCAGCGTTGCGACTCGCTGACCCAGAATGTTGTACACAGATATTTCTACGCGCGAAGCGGTTGGCAGTTCCAGCGGAATATGCGTCGTAGAATTGAACGGATTTGGATACGGTTCGAGCAGCGCAATCGTTTCGGGCACCGGAGAATGCCGCGGTGTCGCCGAGGGTATGCGAACGGTCACGCGCACATCATCAATGTACCATTCCGTCGCGTAATCTCCTTGGTAGAAAAAGGCAAACCAGACTTGCTGCCCTTCTCCGCCGGTAATTCCCATATTGATTTCCGCCCAATCGTTCTGCGCTATATCAAGTTCTGTGAGCATATTGAACGTTGTCCCATCCGTCGAACCCATGACCAAGTGGGCTGAGCTGTCCGTATAATAACCTTCCACCCAGCAGTTGCGCTGGTAGAAGCGAAGCCGGAGCTCCTCGGCGTTTGCCGGAACGGACACCGGAGCGCAGATCAGCATATCGCGCACATCGGCGCCGCTGACACCATCATCATCGTTGTGAAAGATCGCATTCGCTCCGCCGTGAGAATGGTCGCCGCAGCCAGCTTCGGCATTTCCCGCCAGTAACATCCAATTATCTGTCTGCGGTCCGAGTTGCTGAATCTGCCAACCCGTGGGTGGAAAAGCTCCTTCAAAACCTTCTTCGAGCAAGGTTATTTCCTCACCGCCGCTGCCCTGCCATTGCAGAGCCGCATACGCATCAATCCGGCCATGCCCGAATGTGTTGTCCCATCCGGCGCTGCCGAGGTCCACAGCGGTTTCCTGTAACGCCTGACGGACCTGTTCCGAGGGCAAACCATTCGACAAAAGTAGCGCACCGATGCCGGCAGCATGCGGAGACGCCATCGACGTTCCTTCGAAGAACGTATACACCCAGCTGCCCTCATAGCGCGTAGTGGAAAGAACGCCATCAGTATAACCATCATTGTTCAGGTCTTGCAGTAGATTACCGCCGGGAGCAACGATGTCGAGTGCGGAACCGTAGTTGGAGTAGGGCGCGATGGCATCATCGAGACCCGTCGAACCTACAGCAATGCACACATCATACGCCGCCGGATACCCTACATACGGTTCGCCGTCGTTTCCCGTCGCGGCGAAAATTATCGTGCCATTTCCGGATGTTTGATAAACCGCTGTTGAAATCGGCGGGCCGGGATCAGAAGGAGGGCCGGATACGGGAATTCCAAACGAAAGATTGAGCACATCTGCTCCATGATTGCCTGCCCACGTGATACCGTCGGCAATCCAATCCGCGGTGCCGCTTCCATTTTCATCATCGAGCACACGAATAGGCATCAATCGGCATTGCGGAGCGATGCCCGCAACGCCAAGGTTGTTATTTGTCGCGGCGAGTATCGTTCCCGCGACGTGCATGCCGTGAGAATTGTCGATGTCAGCGGAAGGATCGTTATCGTCCTCAATAGCGTCATACGGAGAGACCGTTTGGACGCCGGCATAGTCTTCGTGATCAAACTGCCAACCCTGATCGCAGACCGCCACAGTGACGCTGGCGGAGCCCATTGTAATATCCCACGCGGCTTCCATATTGATACGCGGGTAGTGCCATTGATAGGGATAAAAAGTATCATTCGGAGTGAAGCAGGAACGAAGGATGTAGTTGAAATTCGCCCATTTCACTTCCGGCAACGCTCGCAACTGTTTGACGGCGTCGATGACGTGATAACCTTGATTAAGTTTAATGGTATAGAAATCCAAAAGCTCGCTGTGACGCACGACTTGACCATTCACCTGAGCGGCCAGGGCAGACACATCCACCTCGGCAGCCGTCGCATGAAGCTTCACAAGTACTTCACCTTCGCGATACTCATAGAATGGTTCGCCGTCCTTGAGTAGCGCACGGTCCTTGGTTGCAAATGCTGTGCAAGCTGTCAGCAGCACTACGATTAAAACGAATAGTTTTCGCATGTTCGCTTCTCCAAATTTAAACTTACTCGCCGAGCCGGGTTCAGCGCAGAGTTCATTAGCCTCCCTCCCGACCAGAATATATCTCATCCATGCCACGGATAGTCCATACCCGGTTTTTCCTGGAAAGGACCGAGTTTTGTCGGCACAGAATGAGAATCTTCCTTCAAGAATATCTTGGGTGCAATCTCTTTCAGATGAGTCTCGATTTGGTTCAAACATTGCCAAGTGACTTGATAGATAGATGGTGTGGCGTTCTTAACGCTGCTCAGAGTCGAACGGGATCCTTTTTTTAGTTCAGAATCATGTGAAGACTTTTTAAGGATATTCCAGGCTGTATTTAATTGGCAATGATCGTCATATGCATGAATTATTGTCTGCAACATCTCTGGATCATCTTTCAATCTTTTTATAGCCATTTCGAAAGTCTTTTCGATACCAATTGTAGGGAGACCAGACGCCGGGAATCCGAGATTTGGTAGCTGATTTTCCCAAGCAGATTTTATTAATTTGCAGCATATGAAAAAGTGTTGATGCAATGTAACAAGAACTGCAACTGCTTCTTCTTGTTGTTCTTTTTCAGCCTTTTTTCGAGCATCTCTTCTCTGAAGAAAGTAAAGGCAAATAGCCCAAATCACTGCGATTGTTGTAAGAATCGCCAGAGCTAAACTGATAATTTCAGACATCAAGAGAATTTCCCCGAAAAGCTTCATATTGCCCCATTAGATTATGTTGAATTCTTGGAGTGTTTTCCCTTCTTCCCCAGCAACAAATACGCCCGCACGAATTGGTCGAGGTCGCCGTCCATGACCGCTTGCGTGTTCGATGTTTCGACGTCGGTGCGGTGGTCTTTCACCATCTGGTAAGGTTGGAAGACATAGGAACGAATCTGATGCCCCCACGCGATATCGGTTTTGCCTTCTTCGATTTTTTCCAGCCGCGCGCGTTCTTCGTCAAGTCGTTTCTGATAGATGCGAGCGAGCAGCATCTTCATCGCTGAGTCGCGATTGCGAAACTGCGAGCGTTCACTCTGGCATGTCACGACGATGCCGGTCGGAATGTGCGTCATCCGCACGGCGCTGTCGGTTTTATTGACGTGCTGTCCCCCTGCGCCCGATGAGCGATACGTATCGATGCGAATATCATCCGGTCGAATGGTGACGTCCGGAATTTCGTCCACCTCGGGATAAACGAAGACGCTGGCGAAAGATGTATGCCGCCGCGCGTTCGCGTCGAAAGGGGAGATGCGCACCAGCCGGTGAACGCCGATTTCCGCGCGTAAAAAACCGTACGCACATTCACCGGTGACTTCGACGGCGGCAGAACGAATACCCGCTTCATCGGCGGGGTCGAAGTGCATCACTTCCGCTTTCCAGCCGCGCCGCTCGAACCAGCGCATATACATACGGAAAAGCATCCCGGCCCAGTCAGCGGATTCGGTTCCACCGGCGCCGGGATGCAAAGAGACAATTGCATTGCGCGCATCGTCGGGGCCTGAAAGCATCGCCTGAAGCTCCACCGCTTCAAAGGAAGACAGCAGCGTGCGGTATTCCTTATCCAACTCTTCCTGCGCCGCTGGGTCGCCCTGTTCCGCCGCGATTTCAACGAAGACTTGCAAATCTTCTAAGGATTTTTCAAGCGCGGCGTATTTCTCCGCCCAACCGCGATGCTCCGCGAGTTCTTTCAGGATTTGCTGCGCTTTTTGATTATCGTTCCAGAAACCATCGGCGGTGGCCTGAACTTCCAGACGCGCGATTTCTTTTTGGCGTGTCTCGAGGTCAAAGGCCCCTCCTGAGTTCGCCTAAGCGAGTGGACAGGTTTTTAATCTCTATGGCGAGGTCGTCTCTTGGCATGAGCTGTTTCCCCCTTGTTTTATGCTTTTCCGAATTCGCGCAGGATAATCGAAGCGACTTCCGCTCCCACACGCGCTTGAGCTTCTCCGGTGGCGGCGCCGATATGCGGCGTGCAATAGACACTTGGGTGTTCGACGAGTTCGCGGCGCGGATTGGGTTCGCCCACCCAGACATCGATGCCGGCCGCGTACACTTTTCCGGAATTCAGCGCGACGAGCAGTGCGTCTTCATCGACAACACCTCCGCGCGCGCAGTTAATCAGAATCACGCCGTCTTTCATCTTCTCGAATTCGTTATGGCTGATTTCAGGAATCTTTCCAGCCGCGGGAATGTGCAGCGAAATGATATCGGATTCCGCGAGCAGCTCGTCTTTGGAAACCATCTCGATCCAGCGGAACGGCGTGGAATCCACATATTTGTCATGCGCAAGAATAGCTTTCAAACCCAGCGAGCTTGCTTTTACGGCGAGTTCCATGCCGATGCGTCCGATGCCTAAAATGCCAAGTGTTTTGTTTTGGACTTCAAAACCCTTGGAGAAGACTTTCTTCTCCCATTTCCCGTCTTTCATCGAAACGGTCGCGTCCGGGATGCGCCTTGCAATCGCGAAAATGAAACTCAGCGCCAACTCAGCCACAGACGCCGACGACGCTCGCGGAGTGTTGCGCACAGAGATGCCGAGCTTTTCCGCATAGTCCACTTTGATGTTGTCCAGACCGACACCTCCGCGAACGACAAGCTTCAGGCTCGTCGCGGCTTCCAAAACGGGTTCGGTGATTTTCGTCGCACTGCGTACAACGACGCAATCGTATTTCGGGATGGCTTTGATGAGTTCCGGTTCATCGTAGTGTTGTTCATCGACCTGAAGGCCGGCAGCTTTCAAGTCTTTAACGGCATCTGCTGACATGCCGTCCGTGATAAGAATCTTTGCCATGATTTTTCCCTGATTTTTGTTATGAAATTCCTTAGCGAATGAGCATGATTTTTTGCACGACTCGAGCAGGTGGATTTTCGAGCCGGATAAAATAGATGCCGGAAGCATAAGACCCGGCATGCCAGTGCGCACGATGTACGCCCGGCGTCTGTGTCTCCTGCACGAGCGTTTCCACGTGTCTGCCGAGCAGGTCAAAGACAGACAGAGTAACTTGAGCCTGAGCGGGGAGAGAATACTCGATAGACACGCGGCTGTTGAACGGATTCGGCCACGCTGACAACGCGATGACTTCCGGCACAGCGACAGGCTTTTTTGCGGGAAGGATATCGCTCGTCGTAAAAGCCGTCATCCAGATTTGCAATGGA
>CBDVDL010000024.1:0-14083 GCA_965372735.1 uncultured Alphaproteobacteria bacterium
TGGTTCCCATTTCAAGCACAATAGCGGCATCCGTCGGAGCGTCAATTAACGCATTCGCCGATGCTTTGCATGTTTTCATCGAATGGTTTTCAGCGATTCCGGGAGCCAGCCTGCGGTTGGGATACCTCTCTCCGATTGCTTTGGCGGGTATCTATCTGGGGCTTGGAATTGCGTGGGGGCAATTGAAATATTTCAGTTGGAAGAAAGCTTCCATCGGTGCATTGATTGTCTTGAACGCTCTCGTCTGGCCTCAAGTATTTCAATGGAAAGAGGCGCGTTTTGAAATCTACGTTCTGGATGTGGGCAACGGTGATGCGATTCTCCTTCGCTCGCCGCAGGGAAAGACGATGCTGATTGACACCGGGCCGGCGTATGGTTTTTGGGATGCGTCATGGCGAATCCTCCCGGCGATGAAAAGCGTGGGAGTGGAACGACTGGACGCGTTGGTGCTCACACATGCAGAGCTTGATCATATCGGCGGAGCGAAAGCGATTCTCACTCAGTTCCCGGTTCAGGTCGTCTATATGAATGGGATTCCAAGGACAACACAGGTCTATCAGAAACTCATTGCAGAAATGAGCGACCAAGGACTCGAAAACAATCAACTCGTGGCCGGAGAAATACTCACTGAGCTGCATCCTTTTCCGGTTCGGGTGTTGTCACCGGACAGCATTTGGCTGTCGAAGGGAGACAATCAGAATCAGAGGTCGCTTGTGCTGCGCGTCGATATGGGAGAAACAGCGGCGCTGTTCTCGGCGGATGTTGACAGCATGACCGAAAAGCGACTTCTTGTCTGGGGAGATTTGCTTCAAAGCGAATTTCTAAAACTTCCTCACCACGGCAGCAAAACGTCCAGCAGCAGTCCATTCCTCGAAGCTGTAAATCCACAAGTGGCCGCTATCACAGCAGGACGCCGCAATCCTCATGGGCATCCGTCCGATATTGTGACTGAGCGACTGGACAGATTGGGAATTCCGTATCAGGTTACAGGAAGAGAAGGTACGTTGCTTTGGACTTCGGATGGAAAAACATTGCAAGAAGTTTCGTGGCGACGTTCAACTTTAGCAGAGCAATGGCATCTGCCCGTGATTGACACTGCAGGATGAAATTCCTATATTGAAGCGACAATAGTTCTGGTGCAAATATGACGGAACAAGCAACAAACGGTTTCCTCACGGTTGCTTCGGCGGAAGAGTATTATTCCTCGTGCGGGTATCAGCACATTTGCGGTGTGGATGAAGCAGGTCGAGGGCCTCTGGCGGGGCCGGTCGTCGCCGCGGCAGTTGTTTTTCTTGAATCCGCTAATTTGCCGGATGTGAAGGATTCGAAGCGTCTGAGTCCTGCGGCAAGAGAGGAGCTTTTTGAAGAAATCATGAAAAGCGCGCACACAGGAATCGGCGAGGCGTCTCCAGCAGAGATTGATGAGATGAATATCCTGCAGGCATCCTTGCTTGCTATGAAGCGAGCGGTTGATGCTCTGCCGCTATCCCCGGATATTATACTCGTTGACGGATTGTATCGTTTAGATGGAAGCATTCCATCACGCGCCATCGTTAAGGGAGATGCGCGAGTCAAAGTTATCAGCGCGGCTTCGATTATCGCCAAAGTTACGCGGGATAGGCAAATGGTTGATTACGAAAAAGAATTCCCCGGCTATGGATTTGCGCGTCACAAAGGCTACCCGACACGCGAACACAAATCAGCATTAAAAAAACTTGGGCCTACCTCGATTCACAGGCAAACCTTTCGCGGTGTTTTCCGGGAAGAAACATGAAGTTATTGACGCGACTTTTCGGAAAGAAAAAGCAATCTGGTACGCCCGCTAATCGTTCAATTGGCAATTGGGGAGAGCGCGAAGCGGCGCGTTATCTGAAGCGACACGGTTACGAGATTCCGGAGAAGAATTGGCAAATCCGCATAGGAGAAATTGACATCATCGCTCAGAAAAATAATGAGCTGATTATTGTGGAAGTCAAATCGAGTTCGACATTATCCACCATAGCGCCGGAATATCGTGTGGGAACTCAAAAGCAAAGAAAGCTTCGCACGCTTGCGCAAGCATACCTGCGAAACAGAACGGATGCGCCGGATTCCATTCGCTTTGATGTGATTTCTCTCTGGCGCGAGGGAAAAGAAACGAAACTTCGCCATATCGAAAATGCCTTCTAAAATTCTTATCTATCTTTTCTGCATATTTGCATTGCTGTTTATTCAAGCGAACAGTAGCTCGGCGCAGGTTGTGCTGACGGAAATCATGTTTGATCCGGTCGGCAACGAAAACGCGGACGAATTCATTGAAATCTACAATGCCGGAACTGCAACCGTAAATCTCTCGGGCTGGAAAGTCGCCGATAACGAAGCGGAAGATTACTTGATGCCTCTTGCTCAGGGGCTTTTTCTCGAAGCGGGACAATTCGGTCTTATCCTTGATCCGGGTTACTTTGACTATGAGAGCGATACCTACGACGGAATGGTTCCCACTTCCGCTCTTGTTTTGACAATTGACAACAGCACCTTCGGCTCTCGCGGGCTTTCCAACAGCACCGCTGAGACGGTTTCCTTATTGAACAGCGGCGGGGTTGTTGTTTCAGAATATACTTACAGTTTAAATAATGAACCGGGTTTCTCTGACGAGAAAATCATCCCATGGGAGGGAGATGATTCCGAAAACTGGACGAATGCACGAAGCCTAAAAGGCTCGCCGGGCGCATGGAACACCGTCTCACCGCCGATGCGTGATTTAGCTCTGATTGATTTTTGGAGCGAACCTGAAGAACCGCCCGTCGGAACATCCTTCACGCTGTGGGCGACAGTTGTCAACATGGGATTGGAAGCGATGCCCGATGTTGAGCTCCATTTCTATTACGACGAAGATGTTTCCGGGACATTCGAAACAGGCGAGCGTTTTTCTACGCAAACAATCCCGGCACTTTCACCGGCGGATTCAGCAACAGTGAGCGTCAAAATCCCTGTAGAAGAAGGGCCGCATGCTTTTATGGCCGAACTTGAAATTGAGGATGATGATTTGTCGAACAACAGCCGGATACTTGAACAGAATGTTCCTCAGGATGAGCGCTCTCTGATAATAAACGAGATTCAATACAGACCGTTTCCCGGTCGGAGCGAATGGGTTGAGTTTTACCATGCGGGAAGGTATCCGCTGAACATCACCCACTGGCAATTCGGTGACGCAAACGGTCTGACGGATTCAAGCAAACGCTATACGTTCCCGCCGCTGCAGCTTCTGCCCGGTGATTTTCTTGTTCTCGCGGCGGACTCGGAAATCTTCCTCGAATCGATTCCAGAAACTATTAGTGTTATCGTTTGGGGAAGCAATGCTCCGGCGTTGAATAATTCAGGCGACTCTCTCGTGCTATGGGATGCAAGCGGCGAGCGCGTTGAGCAGGTGAACTATAAACCGAATTGGGGACGCGATGATGAAGGGCTTGCGCTGGAACGAATATCTCCGGAAAGCGCGAGCAACGAGCCCCTCAACTGGGCGTCCAGCACTGATCCGTCAGGCGGTACGCCGGGTAGAGTTAATAGTCAACTCTATGTTCCATCGCTCGCTGGCGAAAATATTCTCACCATAGAACCCAATCCATTTTCACCCGATGGTGATGGTTTCGAGGACATCGCTTTCATCCACTATAATTTGAACCATCCAAATTCGCGGCTTGATTTGAAAGTTTTCGACGTTCGCGGACGGAAGGTGCGTTGGCTCGCGAACAATGAACTCGTCGGACAAACAGGTGAGAAACTCTGGGATGGTCGGGATGACCGGGGGCGCGCACTTCCCATCGGCATTTATGTACTCTACCTCGAAGCACTCGCTGAAGGTGATACACGAATTGAAAAAGCCAAACGTGCTATAGTAATTGCAAGGCGATGATGAGTCTGATTCAACTTGATAATATCGCCGTTCATTTTCCGCAGGATACTCTTTTTGAAGGACTATCGTGGCAGATTCTCCCAAAAGACAGGTGCGGACTTATTGGCGCGAACGGTTCGGGGAAGACCACGATTCTGCGGTTGATTACGGGGGAAATCGAACCCAACGAGGGAACCATCCGGCGCGTGAAGCAACTGACCGCCGGGTACTTGCCTCAGGAGGGAGTTGTCGAGGAAGAACGCACGCTGTTTGACGCGGCGTACAGCGCGCTTCCCGACCTCCCGGTGCTTCAATCGGAGATAGAAGAACTGCAGCAGAAACTCGCCAGTGAAGGTCCCAGTGAAGATATTCTGGAGAGACTCGGCGCGCTCGAACATCGTTGGCAAGCTCTGGAAGGCTACTCCGCGGAATCACGCGTGGCGCGCGTTCTTTCCGGACTCGGATTTCGTAAGGAAGACCACGAACGTCCTGTCGCGACATTTTCAGGCGGCTGGCAGATGCGCGTGGCGCTCGCGAAGCTGCTCCTAAAAGAGCCTGATGTTCTTCTGCTTGATGAGCCAACGAATCATCTCGATTTGCCCACGCTTGACTGGCTGGAAGAATACCTGACGGAGTTTCGAGGCGCGTTGGTGATTGTCTCGCACGACCGCGCTTTTCTCGATCGAATGGTCACATCCATCGTTGAGATTGACCGCGGACACTTGCGAAAATATGTCGGCAGCTATTCGGATTTCGAACGAGGACGAGAGGAACGACGTGAAAAACTTCGGCAACATGCGGAGCGTTTGTCGTCGGAACGCAAGCGTATTGAGCGCTTCATCGAGCGTTTCCGCTATAAAAATACCAAAGCCCGGCAGGTTCAGAGTCGTGTTCGGCTGCTTAAAAAACTTGAACAAGTCGAAGAGGAAACCGAGGCACGACAAATACACTTCCGCTTTCCTCCCGCACCTCACAGCGGTCGGGTGGTGCTGGAAGTCAACAGCCTATCCAAAAGCTACGATGGCAAAGAAGTCCTGCGCGAGATTGATCTCGTCTTGGAGCGCGGACAAAAAGTCGCGCTGGTCGGTGTCAACGGCGCCGGGAAATCTACGTTCTGCCGCATGATTACAGGAACCGAGCCACCCGATTCGGGTGAGGCGAAGCTTGGCTATAAGGTCGATTTGGACTACTTCGCGCAGGAAGCCGATTTCCATCTGACCGGAGGACAGTCTGTCTTAGATGAACTTGCCGAAAGCGCAACAGTTTCTCAAATTCCCAACTTGCGCAAAATGCTCGGGGCGTTTTTATTTAGCGGGGAGGATGTTTTCAAGCTTGTGGATGTTCTTTCTGGCGGAGAGAAATCCCGGCTGGCGCTCGTGAAAATGCTATTGCGTCCTTCCAATTTCATCATACTCGACGAGCCGACCAACCATCTTGATATTTCCTCGAAGGATGTTCTTCTTTCAGCTCTAAAGAGTTTTGCGGGGACATTGCTTATCGTTTCTCATGACAGATATTTTCTGGATAGACTTGTGGATCGCGTGCTCGAACTCGACGACGGTCGCTTGAAAGACTGGCCAGGGAATTTCGGAGAATACCTCGAACGCAAGGCGCTGTTTCAGGAGAAAAAGAAAGAGGAAATCACAGCTCCTCAAAAATCCCCCGCGAAGACAGGCGGCCGCAAGACGAAAGAGCAGCGCAGAATCGAAGCCGAAAAGCGCAACCGTTATTCACAAGAGCGCCGACAGATTCAAACAGAAATGGATGAGCTCACTCAGACTATCGAACAGATGGAAACGCGCAAATCAGAGCTGGAAGTACAGCTCGGTGACGAAGAAACCTATCAAAAGGGTGAACAGGCGCGAGACATCGTTCAGGAGTACGAGCGCATACAATCGGAACTTCCCGAACTATACGAAAGATGGGAGCGATTGGAGGAGCAGCGCGAAGCAATAGAAAAAGCAATTCACTCCTGAAAAGCTTCCCGCAGCAGGGGGTTGACTTTTCGAGGAATTTTTCTATATTTACTTAACTAAATTATCTGAACTTGGCCTCACGCAAAGAGGGGGGCGATTCTATCGCTCCTTTCTTACTTATCCTTCTTTTCCGCCAGTGAACCATTCATATTCTACGTTCTTGAATTTGTTGATAATGTTAGGAATATATCAAATATTGGGAAATCATTCACAATATTCGCCTCCAAGTTTTTTCAAATAGACCCGCAGATAAAGAACCTTTGTTGCACAAATTTTTTTAGGAGCCCATTGTTATGCCACCGATTCGCACGATTCTTCAAGGCGCAGCTGGCCGCGATTTTCATAATTTCAACATGGTTTACCGTGACAATCCCGTCTATGAGGTTGTCGCTTTTACAGCAACGCAAATTCCCGACATCGCCGGGCGTAAATACCCGCGTGAATTAGCAGGGAAGCTCTATCCAAAGGGCATTCCCATCTTTCCGGAGGACGAATTACTGCAATTGATTACCGCTTTGAAAGTTGAAGAAGTGGTGTTTTCTTACAGTGACGTTCCCTATGATTATGTCATGCATTGGGCTTCGCGGATTACCGCGATGGGTGCTTCCTTCCGTTTTCTGGGAGGCGCGCCGACGATGCTTAAGAGCAAGAAGCCGATCATCGCCATCGGAGCCGTACGAACTGGCGCCGGGAAATCGCAGACGACACGTAAAGTCGCTGAGTTGCTCCGCGCCGCAGGCAAACGCGTGGTCGCGGTTCGCCATCCGATGCCGTATGGTGATTTAGCTGCGCAGGCGGTTCAGCGTTTCGCGTCTCTCAAAGACCTCGAGAAGCATCATTGCACGATTGAGGAAATGGAAGAATATGAGCCTCACATCGTGGCGGGAAGTGTTGTGTACGCCGGTGTGGACTATGAAGCGATTTTGCGCCAAGCGGAGAAGGAAGCCGACGTCGTCCTATGGGACGGCGGGAACAACGACCTGCCTTTTTTCCGACCGGATTACTATATCGTCGTGGCGGATCCTCATCGCGCTGGAGACGAGCTCCGCTATTATCCCGGAGAAACGAATTTGCTGCTTGCCGATGCTGTCGTTATCAATAAAATCGATACAGCATTTCCCGAAGACGTGGATGATGTGCGTGAAGCCGTTTATTCTCGGAATCCTGATGCAGTCATCATCGAAGCGGCTTCTCCGATTCATGTGGACGAGCCGGATAAAATCCGAGGGAAGAGAACTTTGGTTGTCGAAGACGGCCCGACCCTGACCCACGGTGAAATGGAATATGGAGCGGGTGTCGTCGCGGCGACGAAGTATGGAGCAGCTGAGCTGATTGATCCGCGGCCTTTTGCCGTCGGTACGATTAAGGAAACGTTCGAGAAATATCCCGACATCGGTGAACTCCTGCCCGCGATGGGTTATGGACAGCGTCAGATGAAAGATTTGGCGGCGACCATTGCGAAAGCAAAACCCGAAGTTGTCGTTATCGGCACACCGATTGACCTGCGTCGCGTGATTAGTATCAAAGCGCCAACGGTTCGTGTGACGTATGAATTGCAGGAAATCGGCAAACCGGATTTATCGGATGTATTGGCGCCGTTTCTGAAAAAGCCGAGAAAACCCGCGAAGAAAAAATCGTAACCCAATATGAGTAACCGCACCGCTGTTGTGGCTTTAGGCGGCAACGCCATCTCGAAGCCGGGACTTCCCGATACGATTCCGAATCAGTTCGAGCACACGCGCGAAGCGCTCATGGGAGTGCTGGAACTGGTACGCCGCGATTACCGGCTTGTCATCACCCACGGAAACGGGCCGCAGGTAGGCAATGCTCTTTTACGCGTGGAACTCTCGCGAGGGAAAGCGCCGATTCTGCCTCTGGGGATTATCGTCGCGGATACCGAAGGCGGCATGGGGTATATGATTGAGCAGTGCTTCCAGAATGTTCTTCACGAAGCGAAGATTCTGCGGGATGTTGTTTCTATTGTGACGCAGGTTGTCGTCAACAAAAATGATTCCAATCTGACCAATCCCACTAAATTCGTCGGTCAATTTTATTCGGAAAAAGACGCAAAGCGATTAGCCGTTGAGTCAGGCTGGAAAGTGAAAGCGGACGGCAATCGTGGCTGGCGGCGAGTCGTCGGTTCCCCGATACCTCTCGAAATCATCAACCGCGCGGCGATAAAACAACTCGTCGAGTCAGGAGTGATTGTCATCGCGGCGGGTGGCGGAGGAGTTCCGGTCTATCGCGAGGCGAATGGATGCTACGAAGGTGTCGATGCAGTAATCGATAAAGACCGGGCTTCAGCGGTGCTTGCGCGAGACATCGGTGCTCAGGAACTCTATATCCTTACATCCATCGATAAAGTCGCTTTGAACTTCAACAAGCCCAACCAGCGCGATTTGGATTCGATGACGGTTGCGGAAGCAGAAAGTTATGCCGCCGAAGGACATTTTCCTCCCGGAAGTATGGGCCCAAAAATCGAAGCGGCTCTTTCCTTCCTAAAAAGCGGTGGTGAGCGCGTCGTGATTTGCGCTCTCGAAAACCTAACTCAAGTTCTCGATGGCAAAGCCGGAACTCATATTCATTCATGAAACTTTTCCATCATAACTAGCCGCGACCTCCGGTCGCGGATGAGTATTCAACAAAAAAACGAAAAACCAACAATGAAAATTCACGAACACCAAGGAAAAGAAATTCTGCGCCAGTATAATGTCGCTGTTCCTCGCGGAGGGGTGGCTTTTTCCGTGGACGAAGCGGTCAAGATAGCTCGGGAACTCGGGAGCTGGCCGGTCGTTGTGAAAGCGCAAATTCATGCCGGGGGACGCGGGAAGGGTGGAGGCGTCAAGCTCGCGAAATCGGAAGCGGAAGTGCGCGACGTTGCCGGAAAAATTCTGGGGATGACTCTCATCACGCATCAAACCGGCCAGCAGGGCAAGAAAGTGCAGCGGCTCCTTGTCGAAGAAGGCATCGACATCGCTCGCGAATTGTACGCCGGTATCGTTTTGGATCGCGCGGTGTCTAAAAACACTTTTATGGTTTCCACCGAAGGCGGAATGGAAATCGAGAAGGTCGCCGCCGAGACTCCCGAAAAAATTGTGAAAGCCGCGATTGATCCTCTGGTGGGTTTCCAGCCGTTTCAGGCGCGCAAGCTTGCCTTCGCGCTTGGACTAACTGGTGACGCATTCAAGTCCGGCGTGAAATTCCTGACGGCGCTTTATAAAGCCTATGAAGCGATTGACGGAAGCTTAGCTGAGATTAATCCTCTTGTCGTCACGAAAGATGGCAAAGTAATGGCGCTCGATGCCAAAATCAATTTCGACGACAACGCGCTCTTCCGCCATAAAGATTTGCTGGAGATGCGCGACCTGACGGAGGAAGAACCCGCCGAGGTGGAAGCCTCGAAATACGATTTGAACTATATCAAACTCGACGGCAAGGTTGGCTGTATGGTCAACGGCGCAGGTTTGGCGATGGCGACAATGGACATCATCAAACTGCACGGCGGCGAACCCGCGAACTTCCTCGATGTCGGCGGCGCGGCTTCCGCTGAAACGGTCGAGAACGGTTTCCGCATCATCCTGCAAGACCCGAATGTCAAAGCAGTTCTCATCAACATCTTCGGCGGCATCGTTCGCTGTGACCGTGTTGCAGGCGGCGTTATCGAGGCGATTCAAAAAGTAAAGGCGAATTTGCCGGTTGTTGTTCGCCTCGAAGGCACCAACGCCGACATAGCAGCCAAGATGCTCGAAGAATCCCCCCTGAAATTCATCGTCGCCAAAGACCTCGCCGACGCAGCGAAGAAGGCGGTAGCGGCGGTATAGATCATGGATTCAGAAGAACAAAGAATTGACTTTGAAGCTCTTGCAGCCAGCAAGGGAATGAAAGCTGAAGAATACCATAAGATTCTTCTTGTAGAGTATGAGGAGATTGGCAGATGTTGGCGCCACGATAATGAGACGGCGTGGCGCATTCTATCAATATTTGTTCCCACATCCTTAGCAGGGCTATTCTTGTCTGCAAAGAATAGTGCATTGATTTTTGCTATTGGATTACTGGCAGTTATATTGATTTGGCTGACATTCTTTCTATATTTGCGCCAGCATTTCTATATGAGTGTGCGATTTTACCGTGCACGAGATATTGAAAATCTGGTTGGTATGAAGCACCAGTTAGATTTTAAAGAGCGGTGTGAACAACAAGGCAGAAAATGGCCACTCATTTTTTGGAATCGCCAAATAGTTCGTATGCTTGCGTTAGCAGTCACTGCTGTCTGGGTAGGATTGTTCATCTACTCCATTCTAAGATAAGGTGTCGCTGTGATGGGTGTGTCATCCTCTCGAAATCCTTCACCGCCAAGCCGGGTTAGCTTGCGCAACCCAACCGAAAAGGAAGACTTGACGACTACGAGGAGGATGTACTCTATGAAAGGAATTGAAATAACCGTAAAGCTTAGGGATTTCCTCAACTCTAAAGTATCAACGAGAGATGACGGAAAACCTTTGCGCGAGTATCTCGCTTCACGATGGGAGGAGACCGAGAAGTTTGTCATAGATTTCGGGAATCTTAATATTGCTTCTGTTTCCTTCATGGATGAAGCATTCGGAATGCTCGCTGAAACACATGGCAAACGTGAGCTTACGAAGAAACTTGAAATTCAGAGCATTGATCCCGAAGATAAAACCCTGCTGAATGGTATTCTCCGTTCACGACTAAAACAATTTTCAAGACGAAAACCTGCTGCATAGTTCTGGCATATTGCACAGAAGGATTATTATTTGAATATCCGAAGGAATAACGAACCTCATGGCAATTTTAGTAGATTCAAACACACGCCTCGTAGTGCAGGGAATTACCGGCGGCGAGGGAACATTTCACACGAAGCAGGCGATAGACTACGGCACAAACGTCGTCGCGGGCGTGACTCCCGGCAAGGGAGGAATGAAATGGGAAGATAAGGTGCCGGTGTTCAATACCGTCGAACAGGCTGTGCGCGAAGCGGGCGCGAATACGTCGATAATCTTTGTCCCGCCTCCCTTCGCGGCTGATGCGATTTTAGAGGCTATTGACGCCGGTATCGCTGTCATCGTGACCATCACCGAAGGAATACCCGTCAAGGATTTAATCACCGTCAAGGAAGCGCTGAATCGCTCCGGAACGCGCATGGTCGGCGGAAACTGTCCGGGGGTTATCACACCGGGGCAGGCTAAGGTAGGCATCATGCCCGGATTCATTCATCAGCAAGGGTCTTGCGGCGTCATTTCGCGCTCGGGGACGCTGACCTACGAAGCCGTCAAACAGCTTTCGGATCGCGGCATCGGCCAGTCCACGTGCATCGGTGTCGGCGGCGATGCCATCAACGGCTCCACATTCGTGGACTGTCTGGAACTTTTTAACGAGGATCCGGACACAAACGCGGTTGTGCTCATCGGAGAAATCGGGGGTACGGCCGAGGAAGCCGCCGCGGATTACATCAAGGCCAACTTCAAAAAACCGGTCGTCGCTTTCATTGCAGGCCGCACCGCGCCTCCCGGACGGCGGATGGGACATGCGGGAGCTATCATCGCCGGTGGGAAAGGAACCGCCGCTGAAAAAATCACCGCGCTTAAGGAAGCCGGAATACAAGTATCCGAATCACCAGCAGATATAGGTGCCACCTTAGAGAGTGTTCTTAAGGTAGCATAGCCCCAACCTACTGTCAGATTTATCGGAAAATGAACGGTAGGTTCACGCTTCAGTTCTTCATTTTCGGTAGAATGAAAATTTGCATAATCCTTGATTTTGTGAAAGAAAAAACGTAAATTTCAAATCTGAATAATCGGAGGAAATTATTATGGGGGTGCTTGCCCCGAATCCCAGTGTGATTACAAAGAGTGAAAAGACCGGCCATGCGCTCGAGATAAACGAGGTGATGTGCAAGGGCTGTACGATATGCGTCGAAATCTGCCCGAAGCTGTGTCTTGAAATGGTGGATGTTATCAATCGCTGGGAGGGAGCGATCGTACGGGTGAAGGATATTGACGCTTGCATCGCCTGTAATCTCTGTGAACATGAATGTCCGGATTTCGCGATTTTGGTTCATGCAGCGCCAAAAGCGAAAAAGAAAGGAGCGGAGGCCTAAGAATGTCACAAGTTGTTTTCTGGACCGGAAATGAAGTCGTTGCTGAAGCAGGAATCGCTGCCGGTTGTCGCTTTTTTGGAGGCTATCCAATTACGCCTTCTTCCGAAATCGCCGCTGTTATGGCCAAACGTCTTCCAATGGAAAACGGAATCTTCATCCAGATGGAGGATGAAATCGCGGCGATGGGTGCTTTGATTGGCGCTTCAATGGCCGGAGCGAAATCCATGACGGCTACTTCAGGCCCGGGATTTAGCCTGAAACAGGAGCATATCGGCTTTGCATGCATGGTCGAAGCTCCTTGTGTGATTGTGAACGTCCAACGCGGAGGACCTTCGACAGGGCTGCCGACTCACCCCGCACAATCGGATTTGATGCAGGCGCGCTGGGGAACTCACGGCGACCATGCCATCATCGCGCTCGCTCCCGCTTACCTGCGCGAATTGTATCTCGAGATTATTCGAGCGTTTAATCTATCTGAGAAATTCCGCCTTCCCGTGATTGTTCTGATTGATGAAATCCTCGGGCATATGTCGGAATGTTTTGAGGTACCCGAACCGCACGAGTATACGATCTTTAATCGAGTGAAACCTGATAAGCCGCCGGAAGAATATAATCCTTATGAGGTATCAGACGGCGAGCTTGTTCCGCCTATGGCAAATTATTTTGAGGGCTATCGCTTCCATTCAACGGGTCTCAATCATGACAAGACCGGTTTCCCGACGACAGACCCTGTGCTGTGCCAAGCAGATGAAGTCCGCAAACACGAAAAGATTGCGCAGAATCGAGAGGAAATCGACAGTTGGGAAGAAATCATGCTCGATGATGCCGAGATCTTGGTTATTGCTTTTGGTACCACAGCGCGAGGGGCGCAAACAGCGGTCGAAGAAGTTCGCAAGGATGGAATTCGAGCGGGGCTTTTCCGACCGATTACCGTCTGGCCTTTCCCGGAAAAACGCGTGCGCGAGTTGGCTCAGGGGAAGAAAGCCATCATCGTTGCCGAAATGAACCTTGGGCAGATGATTCTGGAAGTCGAGCGCGTTGCCCATTCTGATGTAAAAATCGTCGGTTGCCAGAAGATCGGCGGCATTCCTATTGAACCCTATGAAATTGTAGCAAAGATTCGAGAGGTGGCCTAAGCATGGCTTTTGATTACACACCTTATCTTCGAATGTCGAAACTGCCTCACCTTTGGTGTCCGGGATGTGGTATCGGCATCGTCGTCAAGAGTATGATTCGCGCGATTGATCGGATGGGTTGGGATAAAAATGACATCGCCGTCGTTTCGGGAATCGGATGTACATCACGAGCGCCCGGCTATCTTGACATGAACACGCTCCATACTACGCATGGCCGCTCGATTTCGTTCGCCACGGGCATCAAGCTCGTTCGATCCGAGAAGCATGTCATCGTCATCGCAGGCGATGGAGACATGACCGCTATCGGCGGGAATCATTTTATCCATGCCTGCCGCCGGAATATCGATATCACCTGTATTATTGTGAACAACTACATCTACGGCATGACCGGCGGGCAATACTCTCCGACGACGCCGCGTGGAGCGAAAGCGGCCACAGCGCCGTGGGGAAATATGGACGCGAGTTTCAATCTGACGGATCTGGCGATTGGAGCGGGAGCGACGTATGTGGCGCGTGGTCAGGTCGCGAACGGCACTCAAATGGAGCGATTCATCCGCGATGGATTGAGCCATCACGGTTTCTCGGTCATCGAAACGCTTTCCAATTGTCATACACAATATGGACGGCGCAACAAATTGCCTGATCCGATGCAGTTGATTAAGGATATTCAAGAGCACACTGTGTCGAAATCCAAAGCCGAGAAAATGAAACCGGAAGAGATGGAAGGCAAACTGATTATCGGCGAGCTCTACAAGACAACGGAGCGTCCTGAGTTTTGTGACGAATATGAGAAATTGTGCCAGCGCGTCCAAGAAATTACCAAAAAAGTGGAAGCGCCGGTGGCATAACTATCGCACGCATAGACTTACTATTCGCGACCTCCGGTCGCGGATGAAGACGAGAATATTTTGGAGACTGTATTAGGGCAGGGAACGAGTCTTGCCTGAAATAGAAAGAAAGGCTGCGAATGGCTGATCGTTTT
>CBDVDL010000025.1:0-13814 GCA_965372735.1 uncultured Alphaproteobacteria bacterium
GCTGAATATGTCCAAGCACCGTGACTCGAGACTGAATGCCGTAGAGCTTCTTCAGACTACCCGCGACTTTCTCAGCGCCGCCCGTCTCGTCTCCTTCAGCCACGACGACGATATTGGTGCGCCGGCCGGCTTCGAGGCCCTGTTCAAAACGCCGGTAGAAAGCCTCGTGATCAGAAACCGTTTCGGGTAAAAGCACCCATTCGGCTCCCCCGGCAATCGCAACCTGCAGTGCGATGAAACCGACATGCCTACCCATGACTTCAATGATAAACAATCGTTCCATCGCGGTAGCTGTATCGCGGATACGGTCAATCGCATCCAGAGCCGTGTTCACAGCGGTGTCATAGCCAATCGTGCCATCCGTGCCATACAAATCATTATCAATCGTTCCCGGACAACCGATAATAGGCACGTTGTATTCTCTCAGGAGCGCCTGCGCACCGCGAAATGTTCCATCTCCTCCGATAGCGACCAGACCCTCAATGCCATGCTTTTTCATCACAGAAATCGCTCGCGCACGTCCTTCTTTGGTATGAAATTCGGCGCAGCGGGACGTCTCTAAAATTGTCCCGCCCTGTTGGATGATATTCGATACCGAGCGGCGCTCCATCGGAATGATATCGTCATTACACAGGCCGGTATAGCCCTTGCGCACGCCTAAGACGGTCATATCCAATTTAATCGCCGTGCGAACGACTGCACGAATACACGCATTCATTCCGGGAGCGTCCCCTCCACTTGTAAAAACAGCGATTCGTTCCATCATACGGATGCTCTCTTTTTTCTCGCCGAGGCAGATCCCCTGATCTGCCCGGAATGTTAACTGGCAAACGAAACCATTGCGGGTCTGGAGACCCACAACGGCGGGTTGATTGTGGAATTATACGAAAGAGAAACTTTGAAAGCAAGCGGGGTCATTGAATTCCGGCCGGGTTACGCGCGATAAACCAACGAACGGACAAGACAGGTCTTGTCCCTACTCCTCGCGTGGTTGCATTTGCGCGTGTTGATTCGTAAATTGTTTCAACGTGAAGGAAAGGATTGTTTTGCGTTTCTTGTTATTTTCGGGCATTGCGCTTCTGACGGGTTCTCTGCAAGCCTTCGCGGCTGCGGGAGAATCCAGCGCACATTATGGTTTCCTCAGCGTCCTGCCGCCGCTGGTCGCTATCGGTCTGGCGCTCGCGGTGCGTCAGGTTATTGTGGCTCTTTTGGCGGGAGTCTGGCTTGGCGCGACATTTCTTCACTCCGGTAATCCTCTTTTGGGAATGGCGCGAACTCTCGACACCTACCTCATCGGAGCCTTGGCGGATCCCGACCACGTCGCTGTCTTGCTTTTCAGCCTGACTTTGGGAGGTATGGTCGCGATTATCTCGCGGTCGGGAGGCACACGCGGGCTTGTTCAGAAACTCATGCGCCACGCGCACACGCCGCGCCGCGCTCAGCTCTTAACGTGGCTGGCGGGTCTGGCGTTTTTCTTCGATGATTAGGCCAATTCGCTGCTGGTTGGTCACGCGATGCGTCCCCTAAGCGACCGGCTCCGAATCTCACGAGAAAAACTGGCCTACATCGTGGATTCTACCTCAGCGCCGGTGGCATCTTTCGCGGTGATTTCCACGTGGATTGGTTTCGAAATCGGCCTCATCGGTGATGCCTATCATTCCATCGGCATCGATGTCAATGCGTACTGGATTTTCATTCAAACGATTCCCTACCGTTTCTACACCGTCTTCGCTTTAGCGTTGGTGGCTTTCGTCGCGTGGATGGCGCGAGATGTGGGAGCGATGTGGAAAGCGGAGAAACGTGCACGCGAAACCGGACAGCTCTTGAGGCCGGACGCCGCGCCACTTTCCAGTCTCGACCGAATCGAAAGTGCGGGCAGCAAGGACGCCGCCGGTCCCGCTTATTACGCCTGGCTTCCGGTCGCTGTTGTCGTCGCGATGACACTCTTTGGGCTTTATTTTAACGGCCGCGCGAACGTCGCATCTTCGAACCCGGCGCTCTATCAAATCATCGGTCAGGCGAATTCGTTTCATGTCCTCATGTGGGCGGCGTTTTCAGGCGCACTTGTCGCGGGCGTCCTCCCGATTATCGGAAGGCGAATGAAACTGCGCGCGGTTTTGGATGCGTTCGTTTCCGGTGTGCAGTCGATGAACGTCGCCATGATAATTCTGCTGCTGGCTTGGGCGCTCGGTCAAGTTTGTCAGGACATGCACACCGCTCAAACCGTGATTGACTGGACGCGCCCGATTTTATCGCCGCATCTTTTGCCAGCGGTCGTCTTTATCGTCGCGGCTTTGACATCGTTCGCCACCGGCAGTTCATGGGGAACGATGGCGATTTTATTTCCGATTGCCATCCCCGCCGCGCAAACGATGGCGCCGGGCGTGTTAAGCGCCGATGTTTTTATACCGAACATCATTCACATCGGAACCATCGGCGCCGTCCTCACAGGTTCCATTTTCGGCGACCATTGTTCCCCGCTTTCCGATACGACGATTCTGTCATCGATGGCTTCCGGTTCTGACCACATTGACCATGTCAAAACGCAGATTCCCTACGCGTTGGCGGCGGCTTTGATGGCGTTGTTCATCGGATACTTGCCGACAGGTTTCGGAATTCCCCCGTGGATTTCCCTCGGAATCGGTGCCGTGCTGTTGCTTGTATGGCTGCGTGTTTTCGGCAAGAAAGTGCCGTCGTTTCCGGGCAGGAATTGAGAACACAATCTGGTAGTGTCGCACGGCAGTACACTTGGATTTGAAAATTCCGGCCGGGTTACGCGCGATAAGTTCATCGTTTGGCCTATGAAAACCTGCGCTGAACCCGGCTCGGCGAAGCACGTTTCTCTCACAGATCCTATTGGAAGCTTAACACCAGCATAAAAATAACGGAGCCGACTTAGAAGTATCTGAGTCGGCTCTTTGTTTTTCTTCTTTGAAAAATTTTCAGTTGCTTCTACTCAGTGAAATATTCAAGCGCTTCAAAATAACCGCTTATGCCTTTGCCGGAAATCTGACGCGCGCAAACCGGCGCAAGCACGGACTGCCGCCGGAATTCCTCGCGCTTCGAAATATCCGAAAGGTGAACCTCGACGACGGGTGCGTCAATCGCGGCGATGGCGTCGCGCAGAGCGATACTGGTGTGAGTGAACGCTCCCGGATTGAAAATTACGCCATCCGCCCAGTGTCGAAAGCGTTGGAGAATATCGACTAATTCCCCTTCATGATTCGACTGACGGCAAAGAATTTCAACACCGATTTGTTCCGCTCTTCTTCGAATTTCTTCTTCAAGCTCCTGCAATGTTTGATGGCCATAGACCTCCGGTTCGCGCTCACCCAAAAGATTCAGATTCGGACCGTTCAAAACAAGAACGTGACGCAGCCTGTTTTCAAACGGCACGGCATCTCCTTCCTTTAAATAGCCGACAAGCTCCTCAGCGGCTTCACGTACCCACTCGTCCTTCACATCATCCACAATCACCGGCTGTTCAACGGCTTTGAGCAAAATCCAGTGGAGTTTGCCGTGCGCCTTTTTCTTGTCGTGTTCAAGCGCGGAGAGAATCTGCCCTACGGAAATTTCGGCTGCCGGATGCGGAACCTTCGCCAGTATCGCGTCTATCGCTTCACCTTCTTCGGGAGGTAATCCCACCGCGCGTACGGACAGATGAAGCATGGCTCGCAGCCCAAGAAAAACCGCTTCGCCGTGGCGAAAGGTTTGATAATTTGTGGCAACTTCAATCGCGTGACCAAAAGTATGCCCGAGATTTAGAAGTCTGCGCTGGTTCTGTTCGCGTTCATCCGCTTCGACGATATTAATTTTCGCTCGCATCGCCGTTCGAATCGCTGGTTGCAACTTCTCACGCGGCCAATTCGAAAAATCAGGACCATATTTAAGAATTTCGTGCCACAACTCCGGCGCAGATAAGAGAGCGGCTTTCACGACCTCACCAGAACCCGAACGCCATTCGCGTGCGGGAAGCGTCTTCAGCACGTTAGGGTCAGCGATGATGGCTTGAGGCTGGTGAAACGTACCGATGAGATTTTTTCCGAGTGCATGATCAATACCGGTTTTGCCGCCGATAGCGGCATCGCTCATTCCTAAAAGCGTCGTGGGTACCGCCACCCATCGCACTCCGCGATAAAGAATCGACGCCGCAAAACCGCAGATGTCCGTGACGACTCCGCCCCCCAAACCGACGAGCAAATCACTGCGCTGAAAACCTTCGGTGATGAGCTCGTCCAAGATATTTTGCAGTCGCGCAAATTGCTTTTCTCCTTCACCGGGAGGGAATACAATCGCGTGCGTGCGAAAATCTTTGAGCGACGCCTTTGCTTTGTCCAAGTAGAGCGCCGCGACGTTTTCATCGGTTAAGATGGTAATGCGTGGCGTTTCTTTCTCATTCAAGGTACTGCGCACCATCGTCCCGAGCCGCGACAAAGCTCCGTCCTGAACCCAGATTGGAATGGTGCGCTCGGGAAACGCAAGTTGAAGTTCGGGTGGAATCATAGGGATTTATTATGCTCTTAGAAGTTCGACAATACGATTAGCAATATCGTTTGCGCTCATTGCGCCATTAACGTCAAGAATGAAATCGCAGGCTTCGTAGCTCTCTTGGCGTTTTTGCAGCAGGTTTTCTAATTTTGTTTTTAGTGCTTCTTCCGTCGGCTCTTCTGCGATTAGGGGACGTTCGCTCCGCTCCTGCAAATTCGTCGCAAGAAAATCCACAGGCGCTCGCAAATAAATCGAGCGACCCGTTTCTTTAATCATTTTCAAATTCTCAGCTCGACTTAATGCGCCGCCGCCCAATGCAACCACAGATGGGGAAGAACCGGCGGCTTCTCTTAACATCTTCGATTCAATCTTCCGAAAATAGTCTTCGCCCTTCTGCTCGAAAATCTCGCGGATACTCATCGACGCCGCGTCTTCGATGATTTGGTCAAGGTCAACAAAGCGCATTCCAAGCTTCCGCGCCAGTGCTTTTCCCACCGTTGATTTTCCCGCCCCCATCATGCCCGCTAAATAAATCATTTCCATGGTAAAGGCGGCGTGGCTTGAATATGCGCGCGAATTTCTTCGAGAGAATCACCGCCGAATTTTTCCAAGAACGGATTCATCAGCGCCAGCATCACAACCGCTTCAGCAACAACCGCCGCTGCAGGTACGGCGCAAACATCGCTGCGTTCTCGCAACGCCATGACAGGTTCGCCGGTCGCCATGTTCACCGAATCGAGCGGTTGCGCAAGTGATGCCAAAGGCTTCATAACTGCGCGCACTCGCACCGTTTCGCCGTTGGTCATACCGCCTTCAATTCCGCCCGCGTTGTTTGTTTTCCTTTCGATGCCTGTTGCAGTTGCCGCAGGGAAAATGCGGTCGTGCACTCCACTGCCCGGAAGCCCTGTCACCTTCTTACTCAACCCAACAGCCGCGGCTTTGATTGCAGGAATTGAAAGCAGCGCACCGGCCAGTATGCCATCCAGTCGCCGGTCCGCGTGAACATAGCTGCCGATTCCAACCGGCATTCCCGTCACCACGACTTCAAACGTACCGCCAAGTGTGTCACCCTTTGCCTTCATCTCGTCGATCAGCTTCTTCATCGCATTGCTGGCAGCTTCGTCGAGGCAGCGCAGCGCATTGATGTCCGCTATTCGATTTATTTCTTCTGCGCTCTCCGGTAAAGTGGTTTCTTCAGCAGCTACAGATCCAATCTGAACAACATGACTCCCGACTTCGAGTCCAAACTGCCGCAGGAACTTTCGGCAAATCGCACCTATCGCCACACGCATCGCTGTCTCGCGCGCTGAAGAACGTTCGATTACGTTTCGGATATCTTTATGGTGATATTTAATGGCACCGGCGAAATCCGCATGGCCGGGGCGCGGAGATGTCAGTGGTTCGGTTCGAGCGCTCTTTTCCACAGGCTCTGTGGACATTTGTTCTGTCCAATTTTTCCAATCACGATTCTCAATCAGCAGAGCAATAGGACTGCCGAGTGTTTCTCCGTAACGAACACCTGTGAGAATTTTGGCGCGATCCTGTTCGATTTTCATGCGGTCACCGCGGCCGTAGCCCATTTGCCGTCGGCGCAAATCTTTGCCAATATCATCCGCTATTAATGGAAGCTCGGTTGGTATTCCTTCCAAGATTCCCACGAGACATTGTCCGTGACTCTCTCCTGCGGTTAGATAGCGAATCATGAAGAAGCCACCTCCTTTTGAAGCGCCGCTCCCACTTCCCGAAGTGGAAATGTTTTTTCCGTCCAAATATTGAAACTGGCCGCTGCTTGATGGAGCAACATTTCCAAACCATTCTGCCATGCGCAGCCCGCGGCTTCCGCCGCCGTTAGAAACTCCGTCTTCGCTGGAGCGTAGATTAAATCCATTACAACTGTCGGAGCGGAAAGGCGCTCGCTCCACGGTAGCGCCATTCCCGGATTTGCCGCGGAACCGACGGTTGTACAGTTGACGATAAGAGATGCGCGCGCGATGGTCGTTGCCAATCGAGGATCCACAAACGAATAGATTGCGAAGTTGTTTCCACTGATAAAACTCGCTAATTGCTTGCGTGCCGATTCCTTCCGTCTTGCGACAACGAGTATCTCGCGAACCGTCGGCAGCGAAGACAAAGCAGTCAGAACGGCTCGCGCGGCACCTCCATTTCCTAAAACAACTGCGCAAGGCAATGGCTGATTTCCTGCTAATTCCTCGAGTGCTTTTCTGAAACCAAACGTATCCGTGTTGTCACCGCGAACCGCTCCATTCGAAAAGGAAAGTGTATTGACAGCTCCTGTGCGAGCGGCGGCAGAAACTTCCGTGCAAAACTTCAGTGCAACCTCTTTATAGGGAGTCGTGACGTTCAATCCGCGCAATCCTGAGTCGGCACAACGAGAAAGGAAACTCTCGACTTGTGTTTCATCGCGGTCGAAAATTTCATAGCTTCCGGAAATGCCGAGGATTCTCATCGCTTCTTTATGGATAAATGGCGAAAGCGAATAGGAAATCCCGCGACCCAAAATACCTAACTTCAACATCGTTTTACTGCTCCTCTCTCAACTGGACTGCTTTCCCGGAAATCTGAATTAACTCCTGCCAGAATTGCGGGTAAGAAATATCGGCGCACTCAGCTTGCCGAATTTCTGTCTCTCCATCCGCTATCAATCCCGCCAATGCGAAAGCCATCGCAATGCGATGATCTCCGGCAGGATTAATCGTCGCACCGGAGAGTTGCTGCGGACCGGTCAAGGAAAACCCGCCCTCGGTATTAAGAACCTCAGCGCCCATCTTGTGCAAATTCCGAATAATCGCCGCCAGTCTGTCCGACTCTTTGACACGCAACTCACCCGCGTCCGATACAACAATCTGTCCTTCGCACTGCGTCGCCATGACCGCTAAAGCAGGTATTTCATCAATGACAGCGGCTGTGTCTTTTCCGGAGAGAGTAAACCCATGAAGCGATTGTCCACGAATGATTGTTATATCGCCGACAGGTTCTCCGCCGGATTCATGCAAGTTCTGAGTGGAGATTTGCAAACCCGCTTTTTGAAGCACCTCTATTATGCCTGTGCGCGTTGGATTCAAGCTAACCGTTTTCAACGTCACTTGGCTGCCCTGCACAAGTGCCGCCGCAACCATCCAGAACGTGCCGCTGGAAATATCACCGGGAACAAGTCCAGATAACATGTGTCCGCTTATCGTCACCTCAGACGGATCCAGCCGCCAGAGATTTGCGCTGTTCTCTCGCGAAGGACGCAAGCCAAAAATACGTTCGGTATGATCCCGCGTGGAAATAGGCTCTCGGATTTCGGTGATGCCATCCGCATGAAGCGCCGCAAGCATAATCGCTGTTTTCACCTGCGCGCTTGGAACAGGAAGTTCGTAATGAATACTTTGAAGTTCTCCACCGATGATGCGCGCGGGAAGCTTGCCGTCCGTCAGTTCGATTCGCGCGCCCATCTTTCGCAGCGGCGCCGCCACGCGCTCCATCGGTCGCCGTGAAAGAGATGCATCTCCTCGTATCGTCCACTTTCCCGGCATTCCCGCTAAAAGACCCATTGCAAGGCGCGCTGTTGTTCCGGAATTCGCCGCATCGAGTTCGGCTTCGCGAACGCTCATCTCTCCGGAAATTGTTACATCGACACCGGATATTTTCACGATTTTGCCGAGGCGTTCGATACAGTCGAGAGTCGCCCTGCAATCTTTCCCAGGGCCGAAATTTTTAAGATGCACCGGCTCACTGCATAATAGAGAAAGGAGCGCTCGTCGGTGCGAAACGGATTTATCACCGGGGATTTTTATCACCCCGTTCAACGGAGCGTCTATTCGCTTGATGAGCGTAACGGTCATCGTTTTGAACCTTTCAGTTCACGCTTCAACTCAGCCGCTTTTTTAAAAGATTTCTCCATGGCTTGTTTTCCGAGGTTTTTTCGGTATCCCATGAGCACTCTCAAAAAATCATCCAGCGCCTTTTCGATTTCCTTTTCATTTTCCGAAAAGATGTCTTCCCATAACGCAAAAGGGCTCTCTGCAAGACGTATCATATCTTTGAATGCCGGACCGGCTGCTTGAAGCAAATGCGAATCCTTGTTTTTTTTCAGATGCCGCGAATTCAGAGAGCGCCGTTGCCAAGAGCTGCGGTAGGTGACTGCACACCGCAACGCGCCGGTCGTGTTCGCGCGCTGTCATTTCAACCGGCTTCACGCCGAGTTTTCGCACGAAGGTTTTCAGTTTCGCTATTGCGCGCGATGAATTAATCGGTCTCGGACAAATCACCCATGTGTTCCCTTGAAAAAGATCCGCGTCCGATGCTTTCCAGCCAGAGGTTTGCTTGCCCGCCATCGGATGCCCTAAAACAATGTTGCCGTACCGCGAATTCCCGAATTGTTTTGCGAGTCTATTTTTCACACTGCCGACATCAGTGATAATCGCTTGAGGCGTTCGCTGCGCAGCTTGCTCCATATAAAATGGAATTGCAACTGGAGGAACACAGACAAAAATTATATCACTTCCATTGAACACTTCCGGCGAGCGCACCGTCCGGTAAACAATCTTTTCTTTCAACGCCGCGCGTCGATAAGCCGGATTATTATCCCACGCGACAATCACCACGTCCGGATGATATTTACGCGCCGCTTTGGCAATCGAACCGCCGATGAGTCCGAGACCGACGATGGAAATTTGGCTTACGGGTCGGGACATCTCCCTCTCAAATAAATTTATATGCGCCCGATAATCGGAGCGATTCGGTGCAGCTCTTCACACAGCGTTACTAACTGCCTCGGATAGAGCGATTGAAAACCATCCGAAAGCGCCTTTTCCGGTTCGGGATGCATTTCGACCATCACTCCGTCGGCTCCCGCGGCAATCGACGCTCTTGCCATCGGCAGCACCTTTTCGCGCCGACCGGTTCCGTGCGACGGGTCGGTGATAATTGGCAAATGCGACAAACGTTTCACCGCCGGAATAATGCTGATGTCGAGCGTGTTGCGCGTGAAATCCGTGAACGTCCGCACGCCTCGTTCGCAGAGAAAAAGGCGATAGTTTCCTTCGGAAAGGATGTACTCCGCCGACATAAGAAATTCTTCGAGCGTCGCTGACATCCCGCGCTTAAGCATCACCGCTTGTTTGACTTTGCCGACTCGTTTGAGCAAAACGAAATTCTGCATATTGCGCGCGCCGATTTGCATGATGTCCACATACTTTTCGGCGAGATCCACCGAATCAGCATCGATAACTTCACTGACGACAGGAAGTCCCACAGATTTTCCCGCCTCGGCGAGAAGACGCAATCCTTCTTCACCAAGCCCTTGAAAAGCATAAGGCGATGTTCTCGGTTTGAACGCTCCACCGCGCAGAATCGTCGCTCCAGCTTCTTTCGCTTTTTCAGCGGACAAAAAGATTTGCTCGCGGGATTCGACTGCACACGGCCCGGCGATAATTGTCAATTCTTTACCGCCGATGGACGTGTTGCCCAAATCAATAACGGTGTTTTCGGTTTTCGTTTCCCGTGAAACGAGCTTGTAAGGTTTGGAGACCGGAATCGCCTGCACAACACCGTCAAGGGATTCGAACAACGCCGGTTCCAGCGGTCCTTTGTTGCCTGTGATACCGATAGCGGTGCGCATCGAGCCCGGAATCGGATGCGCTTTCAGTCCCATCTCTTCTATGGCATCTATGGCGTTGCGAAGCTGTTCTTCGGTTGCTTCGCGGTTCATAATAACGAGCATATCAGACCTCCCCTGCCAGACGTTTTCCAATCGCGGAAGCGATAATCCGCAACTCTCGCATCATCGCGGCAAACTGTTCAATGGTGAGGCTCTGGGGCCCATCGGAAACAGCGTTGTCAGGCTCAGGGTGCACTTCGACAAGCAGTCCGTTTGCACCCGCCGCCACCGCCGCCCGCGCCATCGCCGGCACTTTATCGCGCCGACCGGTGCCGTGAGACGGGTCGGCGAAAATGGGCAGATGCGAGAGCTTCTGCACAATCGGAATCGCCGCGATATCCATCGTGTTGCGTGTGTAATTTTCAAATGTGCGAATTCCTCGCTCGCACAACATCACCTCGAAATTCCCACCGGCCAGCAGGTATTCAGCCGCCATCAGCCACTCCTCGTAGGTGGCGGCATTACCGCGTTTGAGCAGAAGTGGTTTTCCGCAGGTACCGAGCGCGCGCAGCAGGTTGAAATTCGACATATTGCGCATTCCGATTTGCAGGATGTCGCAGTATTTGGCGACAACATCGATTTGCGCTATCTCCATCACCTCCGAAATCGACACGAGATTATTTTCGCTCGCAGCTTCCGAAAGGAAACGCAATCCATCTTCGCCCAGTCCTGAAAAACTATACGGCGACGTTCGTGGTTTGAACGCGCCGCCGCGTAGTCCCACCCCGCCTACCGCCTGAATTTCGCGAGCGACTTTGTGAATCATTTCCTCGGACTCCACCGCGCAGGGGCCGCCAAAAACGGCAATCTGCGAATTGCCAATGGTGAGCGGCCCGATGGAAATCTTTGTTCCCTCGGGATGGAATTCGCGACTGGCGAGCTTGTAAGGTTTGGAAACGGGAATCACTTCGTGCACGCCCGGAAGTAATTCCAACTCCCGCCGATCCAACGACCTTATATCGCCAATGATGCCCAGAACGGTTCGACTCTCACCGGTGGAGCGGTGCACCGAAAGCCCTTTTTCGGCGAGCTTGGAAATTAAGTCAGTCGTGTTGTTCTTTTCGGCGTCACGCCTCATAATAATAATCATGGCTGTCTCGCTTTGGTTTGTTCCTGATTATCTTTCAGCGCATCTTCTTGAAGAAGGCGCATTCCATCTATGACTCTTTCGAAAATTCTCCAGAGTGCGTCTGTCGAAAGTGGCCCGCTGTTGAACGCCTCGATTCCTTTTTGTATTTCGGCTTCACGCGCGGCGTCCACGATAGGTAATCGCTGCTCGCGTTTCAGACTCCCGATTTTTCGCGCACAACGGGCCCGCGCGGAAATCAGCGAGACCAGCGTTCGGTCAATCTCGTCTATTTGTTCTCGCCAGTAGGTGATAGACATGTTATCGCCTTTTTTATTTCGCGCACAAAACGTTCGACGCGCTGACAATTCTCATCGATACCGCCCTTTTCATCAATCTGAGAAAGCAGAGCGCTGCCGACGATAATACCGTCAGCATGTTTCGCCATACGCGCTGCTTCATCAGGATTACTGATGCCAAAACCGACCAGCGTCGGTGCTTTTATTTTCTGTGTCAGTTCTTTTAAATATGTCTCAACTTCCGTTGGCAAACTTTTCCGAGCGCCAGTGACGCCGGTGATGGACACCGCATAAACAAACGCCTTCGCTTTTCGGTCAATCATCGCAAAACGCTCGCGATCTGTCGTGGGACTGACAAAGGGAACAAGCGGTACACCCATTTCAGCCGCCTGATTCCACAAGTCCGTTTCCTCATCAATCGGGAGATCAGGAATAATCAGCGCGGCCACGCCTTTTTCTTTCGCAGCTTTCAGCAGCTTTTCCGCTCCATAAGCGAGCATGGGATTTAAATAGCCCATCAGCAGAATGGGAATCGTAAGCTCTGCTGTGAGCTCGGATGAAATATCAAGTACCCAGGGGAGCGTCGTTCCTTCGTTCAGCGCTCGCATTGAACAGTGCTGAATCACCGGCCCGTCGGCCAAAGGATCCGAAAAAGGCACACCCAATTCGATAAGATCAGCTCCACCTCTTGCGATAGCTTTCACCAGTGGCATCGTCGCTTCACGCGTGGGATAACCCGCCGTCAGAAAACACGACAGAACTTTTTCATGTTTTGCTTTTTTATCGTTTAGAAACGTTCGCAAATTCATTTTCATTATACCTAAATAAACGCCTGCAAATCTTTATCCCCTCGCCCGGAAAGACAAAGCACCACCGCTCCATCTCCAATTTCTTTTTTGTCCAAGCGCTGCAGGAACGCTAAAGCGTGAGCCGGTTCCAGCGCAGGAAGAATTCCTTCATTTCGACAAAGATCGCGGGCGGCCTTCAGAGCTTCTTCATCGGTCACCGACACATATCGGACGCGACCTGTATCGCGCAGGAAACTGTGTTCCGGTCCGACGCCCGGATAATCCAGTCCGGCTGAAACACTGTGCGCCTCCGAAACTTGACCGTCATCATTCTGCAGCAAATACGAATAACTTCCGTGAAGCACACCCGGCCTTCCAGCCGACAGCGTCGCCGCGTGATGCTCGGTGGTGATTCCTTCTCCAGCCGCCTCTACGCCATAGAGCTGCACGTTATCTCGAAGGAACGGATAGAAAAAACCGATCGCGTTGCTTCCGCCGCCGACACAGGCAACCAGCACGGATGCGTGAATGTTCCGGCGGCGCAATTCGCGGCGTGTTTCCTCACCAATAACACGCTGAAATTGTCGCACCATCATCGGGTACGGATGCGGCCCGACTGCCGAACCTAACAGATAAAATGTCGTCCGCACATTCGTCACCCAATCGCGGATAGCCTGACTTGTCGCATCTTTCAGCGTTTGCGTCCCGTTTTCCACAGGGATAACCTCGGCTCCGAGCAGCTTCATCCGGCTGACATTGGGAGCCTGCCGTTCCATATCTTTGACGCCCATATAGACAACCGCTTCGAGTCCGAAGCGCGCGCATACCGTCGCCACAGCAACGCCGTGCTGCCCCGCACCGGTTTCTGCGACAATGCGTTTTTTGGAAAGTCTTTGAGCCAGCAGCGCCTGCCCCAGAGCGTTGTTGATTTTATGCGCGCCGGTGTGAAGCAAATCTTCGCGCTTGAGAAAAACAGGATAACCAAGTTCTTTCGATAAATTTTCCGCAGCGTAGAGTGGTGTTGGCCGACCGGCAAAGTTGGCGAGTTCTTCGTTTAGCTTTCGCCGGAACATCCGATCGCGCCACGCACTGCGAAAAGCCACGTCTAAATCGTCAAGCGCACTCATCAATGTTTCAGGCACATAACGCCCTCCATAGGGCCCGAAATGACCGCGCCTATTCGGCTGACGCCGGGATTTGTTATTCATAGTCACGACAGACACGAACGAATTCCTTCATATTGTTGAAATTTTTAGCGCGCGGCTGTTCCTCAATTCCCCGAGCGACATCGACACCATAGGGACGACATTGAACTAATCGCGAATGCAGATTCTCAACCGTCAACCCTCCCGCCAATATGACACGCCCATGCGGATGTAAATCCATCGCACGCTTTACGAGTTCCGCTGGTACCAACGCGCCACCTTTCACGCTGTCGAGCAGCCACGCGTGAGCATTCGTGAACGGCATAATTTTCTTCACCTCAAAATCAGGCCCGATGCGAAAAG